>SHYW01000028.1 GCA_009692615.1 Deltaproteobacteria bacterium
CCCGTGAGGTTCCCGCCCGGCCGCGCCAGGCTATCGATCAGCCCAATCACAACCGGATCACCCCCACTCGTAAAAACGATAGGAATCGTCTTGGTAGCGTTCTTGGCGGCCAGGGCAGCGGGCGCCCCTGTCGCGACTATGACATCAACTTTGAGACGGACCAGTTCCTCAGCCACGGCCGGGAGTTGGTCGAGTTTGCCCTCCTCCGGGAATCGATACTCGAAAGCGATGTTTTTTCCTTCGATATAGCCAAGCGCGCGGAGGACATTTTTGTATCTCTCGAACTGGGCTGATCGACCAGGACTGGATGCGAGCCAGCCGATCTTAATTATCTTCGCCGGCTGCTGCGCCTCGGCCACAGTGCCACACAGCGCGAATGCGACAACGATGGCGACAAGCCCAATCAATTTTAGATTTTGGATTTTCGATTTTAGATTGTCGGAAAGAAAATTCTGAGTTCTCGCTGAATACGCATTGGCCATGATTTGCCTCCCAATCCAAAATCCAAAAGCGGCCCCGCAGACGAAAATCCAAAATCGATCTGATCTAATTTCCCAACACCCACTTCATCCGCTCGATCACTTCTTTGGGTTGATTGATAACCTCTTTCGCTAGCGTTTCAAGCTCGGCGCCGGTGTGCGGATCAACCTCCCAGGCGCGTTTGGCGGCTTCGGCGAGCAGCCCGGGATCTTTCATGGTCTTGGCGTAGGCATCGCGGAGAATTTGTACTAACTCGGCCGACATGCGCGGCGGGCCGCCGATGGGGCGGCCGAGGTTAGCGGCGGTCAAGACGACTTTGGCGAGACGGCGGCTGGCCTCGGGGGTTTTGTATTGCTGCATCAATTCATTCAGCGCCGGCACATCCTTCAGCCGTTCGTCGCGCTTGTTGCCGGTCTGGACGACGACGCGGACGAATCCGGTTTTGTGCCAGCGCTTGTACGGCTCGCGGCCGAAGTAGGTGGCGATCAGCGGTGTCCAGCAGACTATTTCATTGCGTTCGACGGCGAGGTCGATTTCTGAACCGCCTTGATAGCCGGTGACCTGGGTGGTTTTGATGCCGAGCGCGTCTTCGAGCAGTCGAGGAAAATAATGCGCGGTGGTGCCGCCGCCAGTGCTGCCGCATTTGGCCGGTTCCTTGGCGTTGCGTAGATCGTCGATCGATTTGTACGGCGAGTCGGCGCGAATGTAATGCAACGCGTCATTTTTTTCCGGCGAACCGATCCAACTATATTTTGTCCAATCGAACTTGCTCTCCGGCTTGCCGACCAGTTGTTCGAAATAGAGCGCGGGATTGAACGCGCCGAGGGTCAGGCCGTCGGGCTTGGCCATGCCATAAATAAAATTTCCGGCAACCAAGCCGCCGGCGCCGGGCAGGTTTTGCACGATGACGCTTGGATGACCAGGAATATGTTTGCCGATATGCTGAGCGAGTAGGCGTGCCCATTGATCGTAACCGCCGCCCGACGCCGAACCGACGATGATCTTGAGAGTTTTGCCGGCGTAGAAGGGGGTCTGGGCGCGAAGCGGAGCGTGTAGCAGCAAGAAGATAATCGCGACGAGACGAACAATTGGAGTGATGGAGTGTTGGAGTAATGGAGTGATGGTTACTGACGAGATCCGATTCCGAAAACCCATTACTCCAACAGTCCAGTACTCCATCATTCCAACTCCTATTCCCGTCCGAGCACCCATTTCATGCGCTCGATGATTTCTTTGGGCTGGGTCATGACTTCTTTCGACAAGGCTTGCAGCTCTTCGCCTTTGGTCGCATCGACTTCCCAGTTTTGTTTGGCGGCTTCGGCGAGCAGTTCCGGATCGGCGATCGCTTTGGCGTAGGCGTTACGCAGGATTTTTACCCGGTCAGCGGGAACGCCGGGGGCCGCGCCGATGGGCCGGCCTAAGGTTGCCGCGGTGAGAATTACTTTGGCGAGACGGCGCGCCGGCTCCGGTGATTTATATTGCTGCATCAATTCATTCAAAGTCGGACTGTCTTTCAATCTCGGATCGCGCTTGGCGCCGGTCTGCACGATGACGCGCACGTAGCCCGATTTATGCCAGCGCCGGTAAGGCTCGCGGCCAAAGTAGGTCGCCAGCAGCGGCGACCAGCAAAACACTTCGCCGCGCTCGATGGCGAGTTCGATATCCGGCGCGCCGGGATATCCGCTGACGATTTGCGTCTTGATGCCGAGGGTTTCTTCGAGCAGACGCGGAATGTAGTGGCCGGTGCTGCCGGTGCCGGTGCTGCCGCAGCGCGCCGGTTCTTTGCTGGTGCGCAGATCGTCAACGCTTTTAAACGGATGGTCGGCGCGCATGTAGTAGACGACGTCGTTTTTTTCCGGCGAGCCGATCCAATTGAATTTCGCCCAATCGAATTTCACTTCGGAGCGGCCGACAAGCTGATCGAAATAAAGCGCCGGATTGACCGCGACCATGGTCAGGCCGTCGGGCTTGGCGACGCCGTAGACGTAGTTGGCGCCGACGATGTTGCCGGCGCCGGGCATGTTTTGCACGAGGATCGATGGATTGCCGGGGATATATTTGACCATGTAACGCGCCGTCAGCCGCGCCCACAGATCGTAACCGCCGGCGGCGGTGGAGGCGACGACCATGGTAATCGTCTTGCCTTGATAGAAATTCGTTTGCGCGAATGCTCGTTCAAGACTTGCGCTCCAAAGTTCAAGGACGGAAAAAATCACAAGGCCGAGAACTTTGATCAATTTGCGCCTGAAACGTTTGCACGAATTAAGAAAATCACAGATCATCAACAGCCTCGTACTTAACGCACATCGAATTAAACTGTCAAATTCTTGTTGGGTCATTCCGGCGCAGGCCGGAATCCAGGAGCGGCGGTGGTCTTTTCGCCGTTCTGCTGAAAGCAGAGATGGACACCGGCCTACGCCGGTGTGACGGAATTTCTCGTTGTTGTTAACGTTAATCGACAGTCTTGAGGTTAGTTCCCCAACACCCATTTCATTCTCTCGATCACATCTTTGGGCTGGGCCATGACTTCTTTGGAAAGTTTCTCCATCTCCTCGCCGGTGAGCGGGTCGATGTCCCAGCGTTGGCGTTTGGTTTCGGCGATGAGCTCGGGGTCTTTCAAAGTTTTTTGATAGGCGTCGCGCAGGAGTTTCAAGCGCTCGGGCGCAATGCCCGGCGTCGCGGCGATGGGCCGGCCGAGTGTGGCGGCGACCAAGATCACCCGAGTGAGCCGCTTGCCGGCTTCGGGAGTTTTATGCTGATCCATCAATTCATAAATCGTCGGCACGTCGGGCAAGCGCGCATCGCGCTTGACGCCGAACTGTACGACGAGTTTTACGTAGCCAGTCTTTTGCCAACTGATGTAGGGTTCGCGGCCAAAGTAGGTTGCCACCAATGGCGACCAGCAGTGCACCTCGCCTCGCTGGACCGCCAAATCAATCTCGGCGCCGCCGGGATAGCCGCTGACGATGGTGTGCTTGGTGCCCAAGACTTCGTCGAGCAAACGGGGAATGTAAAATCCCGTGGTGCCGGTGCCGGAGCTGCCGCAGCGCGGCGGTTCTTTGGCCTTGCGGATGTCGTCGATGGATTTGTAGGGCGAATCGGCGCGCATGTAGTGCAGGATATCGTTCTGCTCCGGCGAGCCGATCCAGGGAATCTTGGTAAAATCGAACTGGACTTCTTTGCGCCCGACCAGTTGATCGAAATAAGTTGCCGGCAACAGCGCGCCGAGGGTCAAGCCGTCGGGCTTAGCGATGCTGTATAAATAATTGGTCGCGACGATGGACGCCGCGCCGGGCATATTTTGTACCAGGATCGTCGGATTGCCGGGAATGTACTTGCCGTAGTAGCGCGCCAAGACGCGCGCCCACAGATCGTAGCCGCCGCCAGTTGAGGAGCCGATGACGATGCGAATGGTTTTGCCCTGGTAGAAGGGCGTCTGGGCAGGCAGGTGATTGTAGAGTAATAGGACCGATATGACAGATAGGACCAGTGGTAATTTAAGGCGCATGTTTTTTCTTCGCGTCCTGGTTGTGAGTTACATGCCGATGAGTTTCTTTACCTTCGCGACGATGTCCGGTGTCGCGGTCATGACTTCTTTGGCCAATGAGTCGAGTTCTTCGCCAGTTGCCGGATCGATGTCGAGTCGGCGCTTTTCCGCCTCGGCCAAGAAGGCAGGGTCGTTGATCGTCTTGTTGAAAGCGTCGCGAATGATCTTCACCCGGTCGGCGGGAACTCCTGGAGGGAAGACGATCGGACGGCCGAATTCATCGGCGGCCAGCACCACTTTGACCAGTCGCCGGACGCTTTCAGCGGTCTTGTACCTGTCCATCAATTCAGTGAACAGCGGCACGTCCTTCAATCGCGCATCGCGCTTGCTGCCGGTCTGATAGAGCACGCGGACGAAATTTTTCTTGCGCCAAGTAATGAATGGCTCGCGGGAGAAGTAGGCATTGATCGTAAAAGCCCGGCACTGAACTTCGCCGCGCTCGACGGCGAGGTCGATATCCGACCCGGCGACATAACCCGAGACAATTTCGAATTTGGTGTCGATAGCGTCTTCCAAGAGTTTCGGCATGTAATAGGCGGACGAGGTTACGCCCGTGGCGCCGCACTTCGGCGGAGTGGTTGCGGTACGGACGTCTTCGATGGTTTTATACGGGGTGTCGGCGCGCATATACATGTGACTGGTGGAACTCACCGTGCTGCCGATCCAGATGAACTTGCTCCAGTCGAATTTGGCTTCGGCGCGTTTGGCGAGCTGCTCGAAGTAGAGCGCCGGATAAATCGCGCCGAGGGTTAGACCGTCGGGTTTGGCGAGATTGTAAACCTGATTGGTGCCGATCAACCCCGCCGCGCCGGCGACGTTTTGAATGATGATGTTCGGGTTTCCGGCAATGTGCCTGGACATGAATTCGGCGACCAGGCGTGGGTAAAGGTCATAGGTGTCGCCCGCCTTGGCGGCGGTGATGATGGTGATCGTCTTGCCCTGGTAAAAGGGCGTCTGAGCGTGGAGCGCTGAACCGGAGAATAAGATCGTCAGAATAGATAGGACAAATAGTTTTTTCATCGCAATCTCCTTTTTACTGCTTAGCCATCACCTAATAGTTTTTTCATGCGCGCGACAACATCAGGCGGTGTCGCCATCACGTCTTTGGCCAGCGACTCCATTTCCTCGTACCAAGTTGGGTCGATTTCCAATTTGCGTTTTTCCGCCTCCGCCAGGAACGCCGGGTCGGTGAGTGTCTTGCGAAAAGTGTCGCGCAGCAGTTTCAATCGGTCGGCGGGAATACCTGGTGAGGCGACGATGGGACGGCCGAAATCGCCGGAGGCTAAAATGACACGAACCAGCTTGCGCGCGGCGTCGCTGGTTTTGTACTTGTCCATCAGTTCCTGCATGGTCGGCGTGTCTTTGATTCTCGGGTCGCGCTTGACGCCGGTTTGAATCAGAACGTTGGTGAAGTTGCGTTTGCGCCAGGAAATAAACGGTTCGCGGGCGTGATAGGCTGTGATCGTGAACGCACGGCATTGCAACTCGCCGCGCTCCACCGCCAAGTCGATGTCTTGACCGGACTGGTAACCGGTGACGACATCGAACTTGGTGCCGAGAACCTCTTCCATGAGTTTGGGCATATGGTAGCCGGTCGAGGCGATGCCGGTGGAGCCGCACTTGGGCGCGACTTTGGCGTTGCGCACATCTTCCACCGATTTGTACGGCGTGTCGGCGCGCATGTACAAGAGATAGTTCGACGTCACGGTACTGCCGATCCACGGCATTTTCGCCCAGTCATATTTCGCTTCAGGTTTCTTGAGCAGCTGATCGAAATAGAGGGCCGGATAGATGGCGCCGAGGGTGAGGCCATCCGGCTTGGCGTTATTGTAGACCTGGTTCGCTGCGATCAATGACGCCGCGCCGGGGACATTCTGAATGATAATGTTGGGACTGCCGGGAATAAATTTACTCCAGTATTCGGCTACCAAGCGCGGGTAAAGGTCGTAAACATCGCCGGCTTTGGTGCCGACGATGATGGTGATGGTCTTGCCTTGATAGAAGGGGGTCTGGGCGTGGAGCGGCGTTCGGGGAAGGAATAGGACCGATAGGACCGATAGGACGAATGTCGTTTTTTTCATGTTGGCTTCTCCTGTTTCTGGGTGTGACTTCCTACTCCAAAATTTTCTTGACGCGCTTGAGCACGGCGGGGGGTTGATTCATGACTCGTTTTGCCAATGTTTGCAACTGTTCACCGCTGACCGGCTCCATGTCCATGCGAGATTTCTTTGCCTCGGCGATGAGCTCGGGATTATTCATCGATTTGACGTAAGCCTCGCGCAGGATATTCACCCTTTCGATGGGCGTGCCTGGGCCGACCAGCATGGGGCGGCCAAAGTCGCCGCCGCGCAAAATTACATCGGCGACCCGCCGGCTCTCATCGGCGGTATTTTCTTTTTCGAAGATTTCGTAAAGTGTCGGCACGTCGCCCATGCGTGGGTCGCGCTTCTCCGCGGTCTGGACGATATGGCGATCGAAGTTTTTTTTGTGCCAACTGTCGAAGGGCTCGCGGCCAAAGTGGGGTGCGATGGTCATGCCGCGGCACAGCACTTCGCCTTTCTCGACGGCGATGTCGATCTCGCTGCCGCCGGCGTAGCCAACCACCGAATTGATTTTCACCCCGAGTGTGTCTTCGAGAACTTTGGCGATCAGGTAATCGGCGCTGGCGGTGCCGCTGGCGCCGCACTTGGGCGGCTCGGCCAGCTTGCGCATCTCTTGTACCGTCTTAAACGGCGCGTCGGCGCGCGCGTAAAGCACTATATCGCTCTTCTCCGGCGAGCCGATGTAGAACATCTTGGTGACGTCGAAGCGAACTTCTTTGCGCCCCGCGAGTTGGTCGAGATAGACGCCATAGTTCGGCATCCCGAGGGTCATGCCGTCGGCTTTGGCGACGCCATAGACATGATTCATGGCGATCATCGAACCGGCGCCGGCCATGTTCTGCACGATAAAGTTGGGATTGCCCGGAATGTAAAGTGGCATGAAGCGCGCCAGCAGCCGTGCCCAGCGATCGTAAAACCCGCCCGGCGTCAGGCCGACGACGATGCGGATGGTTTTACCTTTGTAAAATGGTTCTTGGGCCTTGAGGTCGCCGGCGTCGAGGAGATTCCAAGCCAGCGCGCCGCAGAGAATAATAGTTCCGATCTTTGCCGATGTCATCGAGGCCTCCTTAGCATCTAACTAATTAGACTAGTCCGCGAGAATTTTCTTCACCCGGTCGATCGCTTCGCGCGGTTGGTTGAGCAGATCCTTCATCAAGTTTTGCAGATCCTCGCCGGAGGTATACTCCATGTCCATCTGACCTTTTTTCGCTTCTTCGATCAACGCTGGGTCGCGCATCGCCTTGGCGTAGGCGTCGCGCAGCAGTTTGATTCGTTCGGGCGGGTTGCCGGGGCCGGCGAGCATGGGCCGGCCGAAATCGCCGCTCGCCATGATGATGCGCGCGGCGCGGCGCACGGCGTCGGAAGTCTTGTATTGATCCATCAATTCAAACAGCGTCGGCGCATCGCCCATGCGCGGATCGCGCTTGGGGCCGCTTTGCAAAATATGCCGGTCGAAGCCTTTCTTATGCCAGCTATCGAACGGCTCGCGGCCGAAGTGCGGCGGGATGTCCATGCCGCGGCAGACGATTTCACCGCGTTCGGCGGCGATGTCGATCTCGCTGCCGCCTTGATATCCAGTGACGGTGGTCATCTTTGCCTTAAACGCTTCATCCATGATTTGCGCGAGTAAATACCCCGTGCTGGCGGTGCCGGTGGAGCCGCACTTGGGCGGTTCTTTGGCGTTGATGATATCGGTCAAAGTTTTAAATGTACTGTCGGCGCGGAAATAAAGCATCGTCGGAGTCTTTTCTTGACTGCCGATGAATTCGAACTTGCGCATGTCGAACTTCACTTCTTTGCGTCCCACTACTTGATCGAGATAGAGGCTATTGATCGGCACGAGCAGCGTCAGGCCGTCGGCTTTGCTTAGGTTGTAAACATAATTGGCGGCGATTACCGAACTGGCGCCGGGCATATTCTGCACCAGAAAGTTGGGGTTGCCGGGAACGTATTTCGGCATGTAGCGCGATAACAAACGCGCCCAGCGGTCGTAGAAGCCGCCGGGAGTGAAGCCGATCACGATGCGCACGGTCTTATCTTTGTAGAACGGTTCGCTTTGCGCTCTTGCCAGGGAGCCGGCGCAGCTCAAGCAAGCGAGGACGACAAATGCCGACAATCGGCAAACAGCTTGGTGCTTTTCCATGGTCGCGGTCTCCGTGTGAGTTAACGCTCGCAAAACTGAATAACCTTCGGCTCCAAGTCGAGAGGGTGCAGAATGTGCCGACTGGAAGTCGGCTGATTGAGCGACAGCGCCGGGATCGTTAGCTTCAGCCGCGTGGGTAAAGTCATCAAGATGACCTGCCGATTAAAATCGCTACCCGCGGCGGGCTGTGGTTACGACTCTAATAAATGAGCCCCCCGCAGCGCTTGACGTGAATCGCGCGCGCGGGCGTATTGTCGGCCAGGCTGATTTTCGCTTCTGACTAAGCCAAACCCAACCAGGTTTGAATCATTCCGTCTGGGAAAGGCAGGTTGAGCAATCTCACAAACAGAGAATAATAAAAAAGGAAAGCGACCGCGGTCAGAGTCGCCGACAGCCAAAGTTTCTCTTTGCCGTGGAAATACATGTAAGAGAAGACGATGACCGGGACCGTGATCGAAAAGCCGACAAACCAACAGCCGAAGAAAAACCCAAAGAACCAGGAGAACATGTTGACCGTGCGCCTAAACGCGATTGCCGGTTCGACGGTTTTCGTCGCTTGAAAATCCATCGGCGTGACGTTGTCATCCGGCTTATGTTCGATGCCTTTCAAATCCAGGATGACCTGAATGAGGGCGAGGATAATCATCGGGATGCCGATCGTGAAGGGATACAGCCGGGCTTGCATGCGCCACTCCTTGGCTTCGTAGACGAACACGCAGAAAAAGATTAAAGCGCAAAAACTAAAAATGGCCTTCGGGGTGATTTTCAAGTGAAACTCCTTTCGCTTAATTCCAACCGTAAAGTCGGATGGCATTATCGCGCATGATTTTATTTTTTTGTCCGTCGCTAATATCTTTTCGGCCTTTGACGGTGGCCGTCATGTAGGGAAAACCGCCGTCCCAGTGGGGATAGTCGGAAGCGAACAAAATGACATCTTCGCCGAGCTTTTCCAAACAAAAGGGCACTGTGCTCTCTTCCGGTTCGGCGGCGAAGAACCAGTTGCCGCCGGTGATGTAGGCGCTGGGTTTTTTCTTCAACAGCGGCGCCTCGGTTTGGCGTTTCTCCCATTCCTCGTCCATGCGGTCCATCCAGTAGGGCACCCAGCCGCAGCCGCACTCGAGAAAGGCGACGCGCAATTTGGGGAATTTCTCCGGCACGCCGCCATAAACCAATGCGGCGCAATCTAGCAAAGTTTCAAAGGGCCGTCCAACGGTATGGCGGAATAAGAAGGTGTCGAAGCGGATTTCGCCGGCCGGTCCGTTGCGTGAGTTGTGGACCAACAGTGGCGCGTTGTATTTCACCAGCTGCTCATAGATCGGCCAGTAGGCCGGCTGACCGATATGTTCCTTCATGCCGAAGGTGCCAACCGCCACGCCAACGAGACCGAGCTTGCCAATGGCGCGGTCGATTTCCTTGCACGCCGCGTCGACGTCTTGGAACGGCACTAGCGCCACGCCTTTGAGCCGCGGACTCTCGGCGCAAACGCTGGCGATCCAATCGTTGTAGCCGCGGCAAAAGGCGGCGGCGTAATCTTTTTCCGGCAACTGGGTGACGCTGAAACCGCCGGTGGGAAACAAGACGGATATATCGATATGTTCAGTGTCGAGATCGCGGAGCCGGGTAGCGAGGTCCGGATTCGGCGTGTCGAGTTTGCCATACATGCTGGAGTCCCAAACATCGCTCGGCAACAGCGAGCCCCGGCGCCGACAGAACGGCTCGGCGATAAACTTGCGCAAATCGGCATCGCGGTCAAGCACATGGCCGTCGGCATCGATGATGTTGACGTTGGCTAAATTGACACCGGGCATCGGACCTCCAAAAAATTGGCGATTGAATAGGGCATTTCGATTGTTGATCGAATTACCACACGGGGGATTCGACGGTCAATGGTTGCTATCTGTTTTTTTGTCCAAGCAAGCTGTGATAAAGGGGCGGAGGGAGTTATCGTCGCGCCATGAATTTTAGTGTGTCCGCTGAAGAAGAAAGTCTTAGCTGGCGAGTCCGCGAATTCGTCGCTGAAGCGCTCTTGCCGCTGGAGCCGGAGTTCGCCCACGCGCCGGATATTTTCGAAGGCAGCCGCTGGAAGAGCCGGGTGAAGTCGAGTGCTGACGCGGAGATTCAGCGTTACCTGAAGATCATGGAAGATTTGGAAAAGCGCGCCGAGGAAGCCGGTCTGTGGCATCTCGACGTGCCCAAGGCCTACGGCGGCATGGAAGTCAGCAACGTGGCGATGATCGCGGTGACTGAAGAATTGGAGAAGTCGGCAATTCCCTTCGAGTTCGGCAACCATGTGTCGAACATTTTGTTTAATTGCCAGGGCGAGCAGATCGACAAATATCTTTGGCCCTGTATCCGCGGCGAGAAGACTTCGGCGTTCGGCTTGAGCGAACCGGCTTCCGGCGCCGATCCCTCGATGATGCAGACCACGGCGACGCCGGACGGCGATTATTTCGAGATCAACGGCACGAAAATGTTTCCGACCTTCGCCGATGTCGCCGACTTCGTGCAACTCTTCGCCCGCTTGCCGGGCACAAAGGGGCGCGAGGGCGTGACTTGTTTTCTGATCGACACCGGCACGCCGGGCTATCGCGTCGTGCGCAGCATCGCGACTATCGCCGGCACCGAGCCCTGTGAGTTGGTCTTCGAAGACTGCCGCGTGCCCAAATCGTAGGTGCTCGGCCAGGTGGGCAACGGCTGGGCGCTCAATCAATCCTGGCTCGGCGCGCGCCGCTTCCAAGTCGGCATTCGCGCCCACGGCATGGCCCAGCGGGTGCTGCGCGCGGTGGCCGAAGCGATCCGCCACGATGCCCAAGAAGTAAATAAATATGCCGGCGCCATCGGCCACTTTCTCGGCGAGCTCGAAGCGTTGAAAACGCTCACCTACACCGCATCCTGGCGCGCCGATCAAAAACTCGACGTGCGCGTCGACGCGGCGAAAGTGAAACTGTTCGGCACCGAGCTGGCGCACAAGGTCATCGACTTCGCTCTAGAAGCGGTCGGCCCGTCGGCGATGCGTAAAGAACATGTGATCGCCCGCGCTTTCCGCCACGCCCGCGCGCGCCGGATCATTGACGGACCGTCGGAAGTGCAGCGTCATATCATCCAGCGCGCGCTGTTCCGCGAAGGCGCGGGGTTGTTGGAATTGCAGTAGTGAAGATGCGAAAGAAGATTATCACCACGAAGGACACGAAGATCACGAAGTTCGGAGTTCTAATTGTTCGAAACCTTCGTGTCCTTCGTGGTGCGATAGAATTATGGATCTACGACTCACCGAAGAAGAACAGCTGATCAAGAAAACCGCGGCGGAGTTCGTCGACCGGGAACTGCTCGCGCGCGAGGGCGCGTTCTTAAAACAAAGCGAACCGTTTCTGCCGGCGGGGGCGCCGGTGCGGCGTGAGCTTGACGGCGCAACCCGCGCCGAGTTGATTCAGAAAGCTCGATCCATTGGCTTATGGTGCTTGGAGTTGCCGGAAACTTTCGGCGGCGCGCCGATGAGCGCGGTCATGCGTGTGTTGATCGAGCGCGAATTTGGCCGCACGGTGTTGCCCTTTGCGCCGGTGACGATTCCCGAATTCATGTTCGAAACCAAATACGGCCAGCAGCTTGCCGACGGCACCCTGACGCTCGCTTTCGCCTTCGACGAAGCGCACAAAACCGGCAATCTCACCCAGCTCAAAAATCTTTATCGTCAAGAGGTCGAAGGCGCGATCTTGCAAGATGCGCGCGGCGATCTGTTCGATTGCCACGCCGATTTATTTTTGTTTCCCGCCCGGGAGCCTGGCACGCAACGGCTGGGCTTGTTCGTCATCGAGCGCGACACCAGCGGTTTGACCATCGCCGATGAAGTCGACTTGACCACCGATGCCACAGTGGCTCGCTTGTCGCTCCATCTTTGCCGCGTGCCCAACGAACAACTGCTCGGCTACGAATACGAAGCCGGCGCGATCATCGCCGCCGAGCAATTGACAATCGCCGCGCGCTCGTTGGGCATCGCCATGCGCTGCCTAGCGGCATCCCTTGAACATGCGCGTAACCGCGTCACCTTCGGCCGGCGCTTGGCCGAGCGCCAAGCAATTCAATGGATGCTCGCCGATCTGGCCATCGAACTGCGCACTTCAACCTGGCTGACGCTCGAAGCGGCGTGGCGCGCCGATCACGGTGAGACCTATTTCGACGAAGCGGCGTTGGCCAAGAAGCGCGCCGCCAAGATGGCCTTCCAAGCCGCCGACACGGCGATTCAAATCCACGGCGGTTACGGCGTCTGCAAAGAATTTCCCTTCGAGGGTTTCTATCGCGAAGCGCGCATGATGCGCTTGCTGTATGGACGGGAAGAGGAAATGAATCGGGCGGCGGGGGAGAAATTCGTGAGGCAATAGGCAATGGGCAGTAGGCAATAGTAAATCACAAGTTGAAATACCTAGCAGTGTCAAATCCGAAATTCGAAATCCGAAATTCGAAACAAATTCAAATGATCAAAAACCAGAAAATTCTAAACTAGAAGGATCGGATTCGGCATTTTGAATTTTGCCAGTTTGGGATTTAGTTGGCCGCGTATTGTTTCGGTCCGCGGGGCATCTTTCGATATTCGAATTTCAAATTTGCAGGGATCAGAGGGAGAAAGAGATGAGACGTAAGAAAGTTTGTTTTGTCGGTTACGGTTCGACGGAGTATTCGCGCCAGTCGGAGGAATCGCAGCTCGGCCACTACGCGACGGCGATTCGCGCGGCGCTCAATCAGACGGGGCTCAAGAAGAAAGACATTCACGGTCTGTCGATTACGACTCAAGCGAGTCCGGATACCGCGCCGCACGTGGCGGAGCAGTTAGGCTTCGAGCTCGATTGGGTTTTGAACGCCGACTACGGCGGCGCCGGCGGCGTCGGCGCGGTGCGCCGGGCGGCGGATGCCATCGAGTGCGGCCATCTCGATGTCGCGCTGTTGGTCGGCGGTAACTCTTTCGACCGCAGCGTCTCGCACCAGCGGCCGTTGGAATATCAGCGCGGCAACTTCGTCGATGTCTACGGTTACGGCGGGCCGAATTCTTTGATGGCGCTGATCCAGCGCCTGCACATGGAAAACTTCGGTACGACATTAGAACAAATCGGCAAGATCGCCGTGGCCCAGCGCTTCAATGCGATGAACAATCCCCAGGCGCTGTTTCGCGCGCCGATGACGATCCAAGATTATCTGCTGTCGCGCATGATCTCCGATCCGATCCGCCTGTTCGACTGCGTCATGCCCTGTTCCGGCGCCGAGTGTTTGATTCTCGCGTCCGAAGAAAAGGCCAAACAGATTTCCGACAAGCTAGTTTACTTAGTCACCGACGCCGAGAAGGTTCACTATCAGGTCGCCAACATGCTGCCGGAGAAAACCACCTTCGGCATGAAACTCGTCGGCGAGAAGATTTTCTCGGAAGTGAAACGCGAGGATATCGATCTGTTCGAGATTTACGACGACTATCCGATCGCCGTGATGATTCAGCTCGAAGACTTCGGCTACTGCAAGAAGGGCGACGGCGGCAAGTTCGTCGATGCCCATGATTTGACCTACAACGGCGATTTCCCGCTCAACACCGGCGGCGGCGAGTTGTCGGTGGGCCAGGCCGGACTGGCCGGCGGATTTCTCCACGTCGTCGAAGCGCTGCGGCAATTGCGCGGCGAAGCGGACGGGCATCAAGTGAAGAAAGCCGAGCGCGCGCTGGTCACCGGCATCGGCTGGCTCAACTACGGGCGCAACCTCGGCACAACGGCTGCGTTGGTTATGGAAAGGAGAAAGTAATGGCTGAAGCAAGAGCACCGCAAAAAAGTTTACCCAAGATCAATCCCGTCGACAGACCTTTCTGGGAAGGCGCGGCAAAAAATAAATTCCTGCTGCAGAAATGTAACAGCTGCGGCAAGGTGCAGTTCTTTCCGCGCGTGGCCTGCGTCGATTGCTTCGGCGAAGTCAGTTGGATCGAAGCGAAGGGCACCGGCAAGATTCACACCTTCACGCTGGTGCGCGTGCCGCGCAATCCGGCGTTCAAAGATGAGGTGCCGATTTTCTACATCAATGTGATTCTCGACGAGGGCGTGATCATCGAGAGCCGCCTGCTTGGCGACAATAAAGAGAAGGTCAAGATCGGCGACCGCGTCAAAGTCCGCTACGAGCAGACGCATAATCCGGAGATCAAGCTGCCGTGTTTTGAGTTGGCGGGGTGAAGAGCCCTCACCCTTCCCTCTTTCAAAGGGCGAGGGTGGAGACGGGGAGATGAAAATGGAACGGGTTCAGTAAATTGTTCCCTCTCCCACTGGGAGAAGGAGAGGGCGAGGGCAAGCTCCATGCACAAAAAAATCACTAGACTGGCGCTATGCGCTCTACTGTTCGCTTATAGCTTTCCAGTTCAGGCGCAGCAGCCGCCGAAGATCCCGCGGATAGGATTTGTGTCATCAGGGAGCGGCGATCCAAAATTTCGCGAGGCTTCTGTGGAGGCATTCCGGCAAGGACTGCTAGAGCGCGGTTATGTTGAGGGGAAAAACATCCAGATCGAGTACCGCTACGCTGAAGGAGATCTTGACCGGGTGCCGCGCCTGATCGCTGAACTGGTGCAACTCAAGGTCGACGTCTTGGTCCCCGGACCCTTTGCAGGAGTCCTCGCGGCTAAGGAGGCGACAACGACGATTCCCATTGTCATGGTGAGCAGTGTAGATCCGGTTGCGTCAGGAATAGTTAAGAGCTTGGCACGCCCTGGCGGAAATATCACCGGGTTCTCTACGCTCAGCCGGGAGTTGAGCGGCAAGCGGCTGGAATTGCTAAAGGAGGCGGTTCCCGGGATGTCGCGCGTCGCCGTTCTTTGGGACGTGAACGCACCGGGGCCGGCGGTTGCTATTAAAGAGCTCAAAGCTGTGGGGCCGGCGCTAAAGATTCAGTTGCAATCGTTGGAGGTGCGCGGTCCGGACCCTGATCTTGACGGAGCGTTTCGAGCGGCGGTGAAAGGGAAGGCCAACGCGCTTTTCGTGAGCCAGAATCCACTGCTCAGTCGTTATCGAAAGAGGATTGCGGATTTAGCCATTAAGAATCGACTGCCGTCGATGTGCGAGGGAACTCAGTGGGTGGAGGATGGTTGTCTGATGACCTATGGAACGAACACGTCTGATCAGTACCGGCGCGCGGCATATTACGTCGACAGAATTCTTAAAGGCACCAAGCCCGCTGACCTTCCCGTCGAACAGCCGATGAAGTTTGAGTTCGTGATCAATAAGAAAACCGCCGATCAGATCGGCCTGACGATCCCGCAGTGGCCGCTGATGAAGGCGGATCGGATGATCAGATGATCGGTCAGGGGTGAAGGGTGAGGGATAAGGCGACGGAAAACAATTTAGAATTGATGCTGATTGAGTTCGCGGGTTGAAAGTCTGCCCTCACCCTTCCCTCTCCCTGGGAGCGAGGGTGAAGATGGGGAGATGAAAACGGGAAATGTCTTCGGAGATTCTTACTTCCTCTCCCTTTGGGAGAGGATAGAGGTGAGGGCACATACGAATGCTACCCTATCCAAATCATCAAAAGACTCACGCCCGTAAGCTGCGAAGAGAAATAACCGATGCGGAGAAAAAACTTTGGGCATGCCTTCGCGATCGCCAACTCTGTGGCGCCAAATTTCGTCGTCAGCATCCGATAGGATCGTACATTGCCGATTTCTGCTGCGTGGAGAGTTGCTTGGTGATCGAGCTTGATGGTGGTCAGTGCGCGGAGCAAGCCGCGGCGGATGACGCTCGGACGAAATTTATTGAATCGCGGGGATATCGCGTGCTGCGCTTTTGGAACAATGACGTTTTGACGAATCTTGCAGGGGTGGTGGAGCGGATCGTTGAAGTGCTGAAGAGCCCTCACCCTTGCCCTCTCCCGAAGGGCGAGGGTGGGAAGAAGGCATTGATTGTGAGTTCGGTAAGGCTAGTGAAGGAGCGGCAATGAAGAGATTTTTATTACTCTCGATTGGTTTTCTTCTCTCGGCAATCTTCGTTCACTCACCGGACGCGGATGCTCAATCTAAACCCATCCGCGAAATCACGGTTTCCTATCCCATCGGCGGATCGACGAGTTTTTTCTGGGTGGCGCATAAGTCTGGGTCGTTCGAGAAGAATGGACTGCGTCTACGCGCGGTGCATATCGGCGGCAGCGTGGCGGCGATACAGTCGTTGTTGGCGCGCGAGTTGTTCATTCAGATGGAAGGCGGACCGGCGGGCGTGCGCGCTTGGGCGCGCGGCGCGAAGGAGATGACGTTTATCGGCGCGGTGGGCAACAAGCTCGACTATCTTTTGGTGTCGATTCCGTCGATCAAGCGGCCGGAAGATTTGAAAGGCAAGCGCATCGGCGTTAGCGCCATCGGCGCCAGTTCGGATTTCATCGCGCGCCACGCGGTGAAACAGTTGGGACTTAATCCTGAAAAAGACGTGTCGATCATCGCCGCCGGCGCCATGGGCAACCGTTGGGCGGCGATCACCGGCGGCAATCTTGAAGCCACCGTAGTCCAGCCGCCGTTCACGCTATTGGCACGCAAGGCGGGCATGACCGTGCACGTCGATTTGTCCAAGCAAGCGTTTGAATACCCGATCTCGGCGGTGCTGACGACGCGGTCTTTTATCAAGTCGGACAACGAGACGGTGATGAACTACATGCGCGGACTGGCCGACGGCATGGATTTTTATCGCGACGAGGCGAACAAGGAAAAAATCTATCAATACTTGGGCGAATACTATCGCTCGAAAGCGCGCGATGAATTGGAAGAGACGCGCCGGGTTTACACTCAAATGACGCCGGGCTTGCCGCTGATTTCGGCCAAGTCGATTGAGAACTTGATTGTGAACGACAAGGATCTGGCGCCGCTGGGTCTAAAGCCGAGCGAGATGTTAGACCTGTCGTTTCTCGAACGGCTGGCGCAGGAGCGAAAAGCGAAATGATGTTAGCGCGTAATGGTTTCGGAGTATCTCCCGCAAAGGGGCGAAGGCGCAAAGACATATCTCAGATTCGACCGATCCGTCGAATCAGCTAAGCAAAGAATGAAAGGTAGAAACAATATGGCTTTTGAAACGATTCTCTTTGAAGTGCGCAATCAGATCGCCTGGGTGACCATGAATCGGCCCGAATCGATGAACGCGATCAATCGGCTGATGGCGCGCGAATTAGTCGACGCCTGCCAGCAGATCGAAGACGACGCGAATATTCGCGTGGCGATTTTTACCGGCGCGGGCGAGCGGGCGTTTTCCGCCGGGATGGATTTGAAAGAGCGGGCCGAGACTTGGTTCTCGCCGATCGAACGGCGCAATCAAAAATTGTCGCAGACGATTCACACGCAGTCGCGCGCCATCGGCGCCATGACCAAGCCGACTATCGCGGCGATCCGCGGTTACTGCGTCGGCGGCGGTCTGGAGATGGCGCTGGCGTGCGATTTGCGCGTCGCCGCCGACGACGCCAAGATCGGCCTCGCCGAAGTGCGCCGCGGTTTGATCCCCGGCGCCGGCGGCACGCAAAGGTTGCCGCGCGCCGTCGGCGTGGCGAAGGCGTTGGAAATTTGCCTCACCGGCGACAACGTTAGCGGCGCGGATGCGGAGCGATTGGGGTTGGTCAATAAAGCCGTGCCCGTGGCCGAAGTGAATAAAACGGCCGAAGATTTAGCGAATCGAATTCTCAAAGGCGCACCGATGTCGGTGGCCTTCATCAAAGAAGCGATCAAGAAGGGCATCGAGTTGTCGCTCGAAGAAGGATTGCGCTTGGAAGCCGATCTCTCGGCGATGGTGGCGACCACCGAAGATAGCAAAGAAGGCCCGCGCGCGTTTGCCGAAAAACGCGCGGCAGTGTGGAAGGGGAAATAGGCATTAGGCAATAAGCAGTAGTAAGGGCGCAGCATCAGCTAAGGCTGATCCGTCCTCCGGCGGATGCGGCGCCCGTCTTTCGGCGTGCCGCAGGCAACTTGGTTGTCACTTGTGTAAACTTCGTTTCCCTGTTCTGCTGCGATCCTCGTGTAAGGGTTCTTTAGATTTGCGTCCAATTACAATGCTTGTTCTTTTGCCAGTTGCTGCCGGCGTGTGGCACTGCGATTGCTCATTACTTTATCGATCACAAAACTTGCGGAGGTTGAATCATGTCTAAGCAAATTATTTTTTGCGCTGACGGCACATGGAATGGTCCGGATAAGGACGACGACGGTGACAAGCAGCCGGATGTGACCAACGTCTATAAACTATTTTTAGCCCTTACCGGTTCGCTGAGCGTGGATACGATCCGGGATGCCGACGAGCAGGAAAAGGTTTTGAGTGATGGCGCGCGGCCGACTCAGGTGGCGAAGTACATTCATGGCGTCGGCGACTCGCGCAATCCGCTCGTCAAGCTCATGGGCGGCGCCTTCGGTTCTGGGATCATCACGCGCATCGTGCGCGGCTATACATTTATCTCGCGCAACTACGAGGCGGGCGATGGGATCGTGATCACCGGCTTTAGCCGCGGCGCCTATACCGCGCGCGCCTTGGCCGGCTTGATCGTATCTCAGGGATTGCTCGCCAAACCGCTGACTCAAGACAAAACCGCAGCGTACCGCTTGGGCGCGCGGGTTTGGTATCGCTATCGTCAACAATCGAACGCGCCGCAGAAGCCGACCTTTCTCGCCAGGCTGGCGGAAGCCGCGGCCGATTTGCCGGGCTTCTTATCGAGAGATGAGGTCGATGCCAGTCAACTCATCGCGGTGGACAAGCTCAAGTCGGTAGCGGTGTGGGATACCGTCGGCGCCATGGGACTGCCGCTGTACATGAACGACAAGCGCATCGACGCCTTCAAGTTTACCAACACGAGTTTGAGCACAAAAGTTGAAAACGGTTTTCACGCGGTCGCGCTGGACGAGCAGCGCGGCGATTTTATGCCGACGCTCTGGGACCCGGCCGCGAATGTGAAGCAGGTCGCTTTTGCCAGCGCCCACGCGGATGTCGGCGGCGGCTACACGACCAATAATCACGAGAGTGAATTGTCGGACATCGCGTTGGAGTGGATGGTCGGCCAGCTCGAAAGCGTCGGCGTGAAGTTCAACCGGCCAATTTTTACGCGGTTCAGCCCCAACCCGGAGGGCACCGCGCATAAGCCGTGGACGCATCCGCCCTTCAACGCCGGCAAAGCCGAGCCGCGCAAGTTCGCTCGCACCGGCGTAACTGAACATCCGTCGATCGCGACGCGGATGAAAGCCGCAGCGGTAGTGCACGAGCCCAAGGAAGCGCCGGCGCCGTATCGGCCGACCAATCGGCCGTGAGGGATTTTGAAGAATCGACAAACCAGGATGTCGAGTTTGAAAAATATTCATTCCTAGACAAATTCCAAGGAGGGAAATATGGGAATTCGTAAAAATCAGAAAAACATGACCAATGCGGAGTGGACGGCGTTTATCGCCGCGGTCGATGCGATTCACGGCACGACGGCGGCGGCGCCGGCGTACCGCCGCTTCGTGTCGCTGCACGTCGACGCGATGGACATGTCGCACATGGACTGGAGCGTGCACACGATGAGCATGGGCTCCGGTCTAATGCGCGGCAAAAACTTTCTTGCCTGGCATCGACGGTTCGTCAAGTTATTCGAGGAGCGATTGCAAAAGGTCGATGCCAACGTAACGGTGCCGTACTGGGACTCGGTCACCGACCGAAATATTCCGGCGGCGCTCAATAGTCCAGCGCTTGTCGCGCGCTGGTCGGTGACGCGCAACTAGAACGCTTCGCAGCTGGCGGCGGCCAGCGATCTGAACGCGGTGAAAGGGTTTACCGGAACCTTTACGGGATTTCAGACGCTCCTGGAAGGAACGGTGCATAACGGCACGCATCGGGCGGTTGGAGGGAGTATGGGCGGTGGCGCGTCTCCGACGGATCCGTTGTTTTGGTTGCATCATTCATTCATCGACAAGCTGTGGGCCGATTGGCAGGCAAGTTCCAACGGAAAAAATCCGCCAAATCCAAGTGAGACACTCAAACCGGCGACGATACAAACAGGCGTACCGTTCGGGGTTAAAGTTTCCTCGCAGCTCAAGATATCGACGCTTGGCTATTCGTACGTGTAGCTAAAGTGGTTGCCAGTGATGCGGTTCCCTTCGGTCACCGCATCTTACAATCGCATTGTAGAGGCGGGTCGTGACCCGCCCTCGCCTGGATTCTCGCCGTCGCAGAGATGACGGAAGGGATTCGAATGCGAATCGATAAAAAGCGCCGGTGTTTCTTCCATTGACCGCTTCGCGTTGTATCCCGTATAAATACGCCAGGGGAAAAAGTCTCTGGAGCGGTTCATGACTTCAACAGGAGCACTCGCGATCAAGTTCATTCTGCTTATCTTCGTTTCCATTCTTAATGGCGCGTTAGCGGCCCACGCCAATCCTTATCTCGCCAAACCTGGCGAGGCGGTGGCGCGGGTGCGCATCGGCACCTGCGCGGTGACCGGCGGGTTCATGCATCTTTACACCGCGCTCGATCACCGGCTTTTCGATAAATATGGCGTGCACGCCGAACATATCTTCGTGCGCGGCGGCAGTGTGGCGATGGCGGCGTTGGCAGCGGACGAGATCAGTTTTCTTTACTGCAACGCCGACGCCAACATCGGCCGTATCGGCAGCGGCATCGACGGCAAGTTGGTCGCCGCGCCGCTGGTCGGACTGCCGTACGTGGTCTTGGCGCGCAAGGACATCAAGCGGCCGGCGGATTTGAAGGGCAAGAGCATTGGCGTGACACGGCCCGGCGACTTCACTTACAAGCTTGGCAAAGAGTTCTTGAAAAAATTCAATTTGTCGGACAAAGACGTGACGTTGAATCCGGTGGGCGGCACGCCGGCGGAGCGCTACACGGCGCTGGCGCAGGATATTTTTCAGGCGACGGTGATTCAGCCGCCGCTCGATGCGCGCGGTAAGAAGGACGGCTTCAACGTCATTTATAATTTGAACGATCTCGGCTTCCCGTTCATTTACAGTTCGCTGTTTACCAATGCGCGAACGTTGAAGGATCGTCCTGCGGTGGTGCAGAAAGTCGTGGCAGCGCTGGCCGAGTCGGTGTACTTTGTCGAAAAAAATCCTGACGCGGCAATGGCCGCGGTCGGCAAAATTCTCCGTATCGACGATCGCGATACGTTGCGTTCCGCTTACGAGGCTTACGCCAAGACTCTCATCAACCGGCGCATGATCGTGCCGGCGAAGATGGTCGCCGATACTTTAGATGTCGCGCGCGAAGACGGCCTGACGATCCGCCGCAAGCCCGCCGAGATTTTCGACAACAGGTTTGTCGAACATCTCGATCAGAGCGGCTTCATGAAAGAGCTGTGGGGCGGTCCGATGCCGGAGGAGAGAAAGCGTTTTTGACCGTTACGGGTCGCGGGTGTTTAAAGCTGGGAGCAGGGATGCAAGAAGTGATGAGCGGATTCTCGATCCACCCGCAGCTGTTGAGCGATTGCCATTTGATCGGCAAGTTCGATTTCTGTTGGTTATTGCTGCACAAAAATAGCGCGCTGCCTTGGTTCATCTTAGTGCCGCAAACCGAAGTGTCGGACTTGCTCGATCTGCCTCCGGCTTTGCGCACGACGGCGATGAACGAGGCGGCGCGGCTTTCAGGCTTCATCAAAAAAACTCTCGCCTATCCAAAAATCAATTTCGCGGCCATCGGCAACGTCGTGCCGCAACTGCACCTGCATGTCGTCGGACGAACGCCGGGCGATGCTTGCTGGCCGGCGCCGGTGTGGGGCCATCTCGGCGATGCTTCAGAGTATTCGCAGACGAGAATTGCCGAGATCAGGGCGCTATTGGTCGATCACTGCGGATTGATGCAGCTTTAAGGCTTGTTCTAGCGGGTTGCCAGTTCGGCGGTCACGTAGGCTTCGACGAGCGCGGCGACGAATAAGAGCGGCACGATAACATTGTAAAAGAATTTGAAGGATTGACTCAATTCAGCGGTGAATTTCATTGGGCGCTTGCGGAAGAGTTTGCCGAGCACCGATACGCCGAGCATGATGCCGCTGGCGGTGCCGAGAAAAACCGCGCTGAGCTCGATCACGCCGTGGGGCAAGACGCTCAATAAGGACTGCCACAGGCCGCGCGACTGCGTCGATAGACTCATGACGACGCCGAGGGCCATACCGTTGACGATCAGAAAAAAAGTCGGCAGCACGGCGAACACAGTGCCGAGCAATATCGCCAGCAAGGTTTTGAGAGTGTTGTTGATGAAGATCGCGGCGAACAGGCCGAACTTGGGCAGGCCGCGAAAGTTCTTTACGAAGCTGGCGAGGGAGGTTTCGAAGCTTTCCGCCATTTGCGGAAAACGGTTGACGATCATCAAGGCGATCGCGAAACCGACGCCGAAGAACACCACACTGGCGATCAGGTAAGGGCGGAGCCGAGTTAAATAGGCGCGAATTTCGCTAAGCGACATCATGACGATTTAACGACACTGTAGCAGATGCGTCCGACGACGTATATGAGCATGACAATGGGCGCCCGACGCGGTTGTTTTCTCCACCGGCTTGAGGCAAGAGAGACAAATGAAAATCAAATCGATCAAGTCGCAAGTCGTCCGCTTGCCCCTCGACGAACCCTTGGCCGATGGGCCGGCCTACAATCGTACCCATAACATGTTCGTGACCGTCGAGCTGGAAACCAGCGACGGCATCGAAGGCCTCGGCGCCGCGTTCTTCGGCGGCGCGCTCAGCAAGACGCTCAAGCATGCCATCGATGAGTTGGGCGCGCTTATCATCGATGACGATCCGCTTTGCATCGAAGCGCTGACGCAGAAATTGCGCAACGCCGGCGCCAGCGCCGGTCCGGGAGGGATTCTCACCCTGGCGATTTCGGCTATCGACATGGCGCTATGGGATATCAAAGGAAAGTTTCTCCGCCAGTCATTGGCGACCATGCTCGGCGGTTTGCGCGAGCGCGTGCCGGCCTATGCGAGCGGCGCGCTGGTGCGCGCCTATCCACTCGACCAGTTGTTGAAGAGTTGCCGAACTCTCGCCGAGCGCGGTTTCAAGCAGATGAAAACTCAGATGGCTTTGCCAGGGGAGACGAGCCCGGCGAAGGAAGCCGAGCGCGCCCGCCTGACGCGCGAAGCGGTGGGTCCCGATGTCGATCTGATGTGCGATATCAATCAGCGCTGGTCGGTCAATCAAGCCATCGATATCGGCCGGCGCGTCGAAGATGTGCATTTTTTCTGGCTCGAAGACGTGACGGTGCATGACGACTATTCCGGCTTGGCCCGTGTCGCCGATGCGTTGGCGACGCCGCTGGCGAGCGGCGAATGTTTGTACGGCATCACGCCGTTTCGCCACATGATCGAAGCCCACTCGGCGGACATCATCATGATCGATCTGATCCGCGTCGGCGGTATCTCCAACTGGATGAAGGTCGCGGCCATGGCCGAAGCGTTCAATTTATCGGTGGTGAGTCATCTGTTGCCCGAGATTCACGTGCACTTGATCTCGGCGATTCCCAACGGCTTGACCGTCGAATACATGCCGTGGTCGTTTCGTTTGTGGCAAGAAGTCCCAGCGCCGGTGAGGGGTGAACTCGTTGTGCCGACCAAGCCGGGGCTGGGGTTAGAGTTCAATCGCGAATTGCATCGCTACGTGGTGAGTTAAGTGAAATTGTCTTGTCGGTCTGGAAGAAAATCCCCCTCACTCCCACTTTTTGAAAGGGGGAAGAAGAATAAATTCCCCTCTTTGGAAAAGAGGGGCAAGGGGAGATTTGGTTCGGTTGCGGTCTGGCAATTGATTGGCGCAATTTGTTTTGTCGCTGTTGCTATCGTCGAGGGAGTTCACGCCGCCGATCTCGTGAAAGTTTACGCCGGCTACGGCGGCATCGCCGGTTACCAGATGCCGCTGTGGGTGAATAAAGAAGCCGAGATTAGCAAAAAATACGGCATCGATCTCGAACCGCTGTTGATCAGCGGCGGCGCGCTGGGGATGCAGGCGCTGGTTTCCAACAGCATTCAACTTAGCCAAAACTCGGCGTCGGCGGCGATCGCCGCAGCCTTGCGCGGCGTGCCGGTGGCGATGATCGCCACCATCGAGAACCGCATGGCGGCGCAGATCGTTTCCCGGCCGGAGATCAAGACGCCGCAGCAGCTGATCGGCAAGAAGATCGGCATACTGCGCTTCGGCGGTTCCAACGACACCGGTATTCAATGGGCGCTGCGGGCGTGGAAAATCGATCCGCGCCAAGTCACGGTCTTGCAATCGGGCGCCACCAACGCGCGCCTACTGGCGCTCACGCTTGGCCAGATCGACGCGACGATTCTTTCTTATCCGGAGATTCACATCGCCCGTAAACGCGGTATGAACGTGCTCGCCGATATCGGCGATTTCGCCGCCTATCCCAATACGTCACTGATGGTCACGCGCGCGTTCATCGAGAAGCAACGGCCGCTGGTAAAAAATTTCTTGCGCTCCGAGATCGAGGCGATTCACTATGTGCGGACCAACCGCGAGGGGAGCATCAAGATTCTCAAAAAATATCTGCGCGTCGACGAACGGGAGTCCGAGGCGATCGCCGCGACCTACGACTATTTCTCGCGGCGCACCGATTCGTTTCCCCGTCCCAATCTCGAAGGGCTTAAAACTATTATGAAGGAGTTAGGCTCGCCCCAACGCGACCCCAATGAGTTTCTCGATATCTCGCTGCTCGACGAGATCGAAAAAGAAGGATTCATGCAGCGCTTTCGCTAAGCGCTTGCCTGGCACAGCATACTAAACTTACCCATGGCACGGCTCGAAGCGATCTGGATCAAGCGCGCCCATCGCGGGCCGATGGATGCGGTGACTTCGGCGCGGCTGATCGCCAACAAAGGCTTGCTTGGCAGCGCCGACCAGGGCGGTTCGCGCCAGGTGACTTTGCTGGAACAAGAAGTGTGGGACGAGCTGATGACACAGTTCGCTTCAGCAACGCCGCCGAGCGCGCGGCGGGCGAATTTGTTAGTGAGCGGCGTCGTGCTGGCAAATTCCCGCGGCAAGATACTGCGCATCGGCAGCGCGCGGCTGCAGATTGGCGGCGAGACCAAACCGTGTGAGCGCATGGACGAAGTTATTTCCGGTCTGCAAGCGGCGCTGTATTCTAATTGGCGCGGCGGCGCCTATTCGCGGATAATTTCGGATGGCGAGATTAAAGTTGGCGATGCGATCGATTGGGAACCTAGCGGACTTGTCCGTGACGTTTTATGCGCCTGAAGAGCAGCATCAAGCTGTTGGACGAGCACCAAGGCACCGGCGAGCCCGCCAAAAAGGGCGACGCGGTAATTTACAATTGGCGGCTCTTTCGCAACAAAGGCGATGAGATTCCGCTCAACGAGCAACAAGCGGAGCGTGTGCCCGCTGAGATGATTCGAAAAGTCGATGGCTATCGTTTCATCGATCACAGGACGACTTTGGGGAGCCGGTAAACGATGGCGGGCGTGGAATATTCACTTTACGGAATGAAGCCCGGCGGCTATCGAAAGATTCGCGTCAGCCCGCATTTGGCTTATCGCGACAAAGGGTTGGGCGATTTGATACCGCCCAATGCCGTGTTGATCGTCAAGCTGTGGTTGCGAGCGATTTTGCGAACCCGATGAATACGTGAATAAGCGGACTGGCTGCCGGCCAACGGTTGACAGAAGCGGACGGCAAGAGTTATAGGCGAGAGCAACGTAATGCAGTAGATTTTGGTGACCACGCTGCTCGCACCGTGGAACTTTTAAATGGCGCTTATCATAATCTTATCGATGGCGGTTTGGACGCTGCTGTTGATTCGCCTATTCGCCGTGGGCGCGACCCTGAGCGAGCGCACCGTGTTAACCTACCTGGCACTCGGTGCGCTGATGGCGCTTACGGCTGCGCCGCTCGCCGAAAAAATTATTGTTCCTTATCCTTTGCGCGAATACGGTTATAACTATCTGGGCGCGCTGCTGCCCATGACCGTGCGCAACCTGGTGCTCTTGGCGCCGGTCGCGACCTATCTGTTGGTAAGACGTAATCACCGCCTGGTCAGCGTCGCTGATGCTTTTCTATTGGGCTTTGCCATCGGCTTTGGCTACGAAATGGTCGGTGCCGTGCTGGGATCGAGTGTTGCGGTGGAGTCGCTCAGGGGAGTGACGCTGCTGCCGCCGTGGCAAATGACCTGGGACAATCTGCCGCCAGCGCATTTTACGGGAGGCGTCCAGCAACGGGTGCCTATCTTCTCTATGTTCCGCGTGTCCAGTGCGTTCGCGATCGCGGGGGCCGCCTACAGCGCCGGTTTAGTGGTGCTGGTCTTTGTGGCCGTGTGGAGGTTCTGGGGAAAATTGTCGAGCGCGATCGTTGCCAGCGCCGTGCTTTTGCTCTTGTTGACCGCTCACGAAGCACTTTGGGCCAATCAATTCATTACTGTTGGAGCCCATCGTCCGGGCGCAGGACTGCCATGGATTTTCGACCTGCTCTTGCTCCATGGCAAACTCATCGCACCGGCGGCATTGGCGACTCTTCTATACTGTACCGTTCGAGAGTTCGCCTGGGTGGCCGCCGCCACCGGCGACGCAGGATCGCCGAGAGCCATGTTGATCGATGAGTTTCAGAATTTGATCGTGGTGTTCCGGCGCGAAGGATTCGCTGGCTACCGGCGCGCCAGCGCCGAGTCGCGGTTGCGGCGCCAGATTGAACTGGCAAAGGCCGAAAGCCAGCGCGCGCAAGCGGATCGCGAACTGTTTCAGACGGTTCGTCTGTTGGAGATTAAACAGAATGAGGATATTGCCAAGCGAGCTACCGGCCATCGGGAGTCAGGAGTAATCGCTTCGGTAGACATGCGCATCGCGTGGGCGGCGTGGAGCGGGCTCGCCCTCATTGTCGTGTTGATACCGTGGCTGCCGTCATAGCTGCCGGCGTATCTTTGGAAGTTTCCGCTATTCAATTTCTCGCTGTTTTACTTCCCGCTGTTTTTTCTGACTCTGACACCGGTTCAGGTCGTGCTCGCGGTGGCGTTGTTGAGATGGTATCTGCAAGGGCCGGTCCAACTGAGCGCGCAGTGGGATGCCGAAGAGACTTGCCGCTTCCATGGCCAAAACGTGATTTCGTACGCTGCCATGGGGGCGGCGCTGCTGGTGCTCTTTCAAGTACCGCTGAATAATTTCTATCCGCCCTACAGTCCAGTGACATTTTTCAATAGTCTGAAATTCCCCGCATTCGATGCTTCACAAATAGCGGTGCTGATTCTGCTCTTGGGTCTGATTGCCAGTAGCCTTGGGTTAAATGCCTCGGCTCACTGGCGGAGCGCGGCATCGGCGCAAGAACGACGGAGCGCCGTGATACGTAAATCGATTATCCTGGCCAACGCGGCGATCTTCATGTGGATCAGTTTCAAGCTTTATTACCCGATGCTTGCGTCATTGCAAATAAACTGGGGTCCTACTTTCTTCACCGTCTTTGGTAATTTCGGTAATGTCGCCTTGGCGTTGGTGATAATTCTGATGGTTTTTGCCATGAGTTTAGTAATCGGCTACGGCCTTCGTTTGGCATCGCAACGGGTCGAACGATTATTACTCGGCGACGAGGACGCTGAGCCTATAACGAAACTGTCAGGAAGAGTTTGATGGCAGGAGCGATGACAAAATTGGCCGACGTAGCGCTACGCGTGAGCGCAGCGCTCTGTGCGAGCATTTCGCTCGTCGCCCTGCTTTCGCATTTATTTGGCCCGCTACCGATGGCGTATTTTCTGACCTTCTTCGGTGTGCCTTCGGTACTACTGCTGTTCACCTTGGCGGCATTCGCCAACTGGATCAATGCGCAGGTATTGCTCAACGCTCTGGTCGTCGGCGTGATCGGCGGTCTGATCGCGACGATCGTTTATGATTTGGTGCGCTGGGCTCTCAATCTCACTCTGTTCACTCAATATCACAGCTTCAAGGCCATTTATATTTTCGGTAGCTGGATCACCGGCAAAGATGTTGGGTCGGCGCAGGCGGCGGTTGCCGGTTGGATTTACCATTATTGGAACGGTCTCTCGATCGCGCTGTTTTACGTACTGACCTTCGGACGGCGCCGTTGGTACTACGCGGTGGGTTGAGCGCTGTTCATGGAGGGATGCATGCTCGGGCTTTATCCAATGTTCGTTCAGGTGACCGACAAATGGGACTTCATCGCTTTGAGCATGACCGGCCATTTCGCTTACGGCGTTGTCTTAGGATCGATCGCGCAGAAGTACGCGCGCAGTTGGCAGGACGCATGAAAATTCTACGCCGCTATTCACAACGCATTTGGTTCATTTGTTATTTTTTGTTCGGCTTCGCCGCGGTTGGCGCCGCGCACGACTGCAGCAGCTGGTATGATTGCGCCGTGATCCCGCCCAACGTCGATATCGCCACCGGCATCGCCGCTGTTGGCGCGGGCGGCGCCATCGGGTGGGCTCTGGTACGACAGCGTATCGGAAAACCGCGCTCGCCATGCCAAGAATTGCTTAACGAAGTCGCCGCGGGCGAGATGCGCCTTCGCAAGCTGGAAGTGAAGGCAGGCGAAAGTGCGGGAAATATAACAAATGGCTTGCAAGCCGCGGCGGTGGCTCTAGAGGCTGAGCGAGGCGCTCAAGCGAAGCGCATCGCCGCCCTGACGGAGTGCGAGAAGGGGGTCGAAGGGTTCAATCCGCTCTCAATTGAAGACCTCATGCGCGCGCTAGCCGACGACAAAGCCGAGTTTGAAAAACTGCAAGAGCAGTTGCGCGACGCCGCCCTCGACGAACTTCGCAAGACCCGCGAATTTGTCACGAACTACAACGGTAAGTGGGCCGAGGCAATGGGCGCTCTCGATGACTATCTACAACAACAGCAACACCTGCTGCCCGACTTAGAGCGAATCTGGGAGCAGTTTAGTCGCCGCGAGGAGGCGCGCCGAATTGCCGAGGCGCTCGATGAGGCGGTTGGAGCGGTCAGCATGGGCGTGGGGCTCGTCCGTGGCGCGGCAGGCGGAGCCTTTCGCCAGGCCGCACGCGCTGCGCGTCAGGCTGGTGGCCGGCTTGAGGCCGCAGCCGCACGGCAAGCGGTGAAGCAAGCCGTAGAGCGCGAAGCTGCGGAACGCGCCGTTATAGAAACGGCGGAAAGACAAACAGCGCAACGCGTAAGCCGAGAGTCGGCGGAACGTTCGACCAGCGCAGCGGCCCGGCGCGAAGCCGCTGAGCGAGCTACGCGCGAGGGAGTCGAGCGGAGCGAGCGGGAAGCGCTGGAGCGCGCGCGTCGCGACGTCGATGCGGCCGAACGAAAAATTGCCGCAGGGCAGACACAGGAAGCGGCGAGACAAAAAGCGGAAAGAGAAGCTTTGGATCGGGCACGGCGAGACGTCGATGCCGCCGATGCGACAGCGCGCCGGGCGCAAGCTGAGGGCGACGTGTTGAGGGATATCCAAGGAATTAATCCTTCAGGCCACAAGACGAATTGTCCTTTCACGGCTCATGCGACCGAAGAAACGTTAGCCGGCCGAGGGCCGGTGATGGCTATCCCCGAACAACGGCTGGGCGGCACGAAATGGCTGGAGGGAGTGTACGGAGACAAGTTTCGCAACGTCGGGACCGGCGCTGCCGGCAGGGCGCGCTTAGAGCAGCTGCTTCATGGAGCGCCGGATGCGCGCGGAATCGTGTTGGTCAATTGGAACAGCGGTCCGGGTGCTCATGTCTTCAATGCGGTGAATCGCAATGGCGCGGTGCTTTTCCCTGATGCGCAAATCGGCCGCATGGCCAATTGTTGGGACAACGTTCGTAATATTTGGTTTTTGCCAACACATTGACGGAGAAACTGATGACCAAAGCAGAAGCCCAGGCGATTGCCCAAAAAGAAATCGAGAGACTGATCCAAGGTCTCAACGTGGAGTGGCTTTTCCTCGATGAATTCACCAAGGAGGAAGATTTTGGTTGGGTGTTCTTTTATGAGTCGCGCAGATTCGTCGAGACCCAAGAGGTGTCCGACCGGCTTTTGGGTAACTCTCCCATTGTTGTCGACCGATGGGGCCGCTTACATCATGTTGGCACCGCCGGTCCGGCGAGCGTTTTGATCGAGCAGCTTAAGCTACAAGGTGCTTTTGATCCACCCGCAGACGGAGGAAAATCATGAGCCCTCAATCCGACGGTTTGCCAGTGCCGTCCGGGACGACTCTCGAACCAACCGAGTACCAACCTTCGCCGGATCTTCGTTCCGGCACGACGAGGGATAGTCTTTACTGGATGCGATCGGGAGCTGAGCTGCGCACCGCTCCGTGGGGCGATGCGGTGGAGATGCGTGCGCAGGTGGGCGGCGATCCTACTTTTGTGCCCTTTCGCGGCACCGGCGCCGATGCCTTCGGCGACGTGCAATCCGAGTTGGAGCGGATCATGTTCGGCGACACCGTCGACACCGGCATATTGCGTGCTCTCGGTGGCGGCATGTTCGCCACCCTGACCTCGCCAATTTCCACCGTGACCGATCATTATCAAGTGGCGCGGATCAGGGAGTTGCAACAAGAGTTCTTTAAAAACAACGCTGATGTCTTGGTCGAGCTGAGCGACAAAATGGGCACGGCAAAGCGTTTGATGCGCGAACTCGCGGAGATGATGGGTTCGGCTAGGCTGGAGGCCCGAAAACTCGCCGACCTAATGGAACGCAAGCGCCGGGTAGGAAATGCTACGCTAGAGAAAATCGACGAAAGCCTGGCCCGAAGGACCGATCCGGCTGAGCGAGCGCGGCTCCAGGGACTAAAAGACGAAATGACCCGTTGGATGACCCAACGCGACGCCCGCATCGCGGCGGAACAGGCGGAGGTGCAGGATCTCAATGGGCGCCTAAACGGACTCGATGCCGAGATGTATCGCCAACTCGGGCGGATGGAAAAAGCTGCTCATTCAGAAAGCCCAAGAACCGACACCAGCGGGAGGGGAACCGCCGATTTCAAAGTGATCGGGACTACGCATACACAACCCGATGCCATCGTGCATGCCGCAAGTCTCAAAGATCTTTTGCTAAACTCCAAAGTAGGATTTGATCAGTACATCGCTCCCTAGAAGGTGGTTCCGCAGCGGGTGCCCGTTCCGGTCAAGATCATAATCTCCGGTGTTACGGAGTGCTGATTCCGACATCGCACCAAGAGCGATTCCAAAGAAAGCTGCGATAATATCGTTCCTGCCGCCGAATTGGATCACTCGGTGAATACCCTGGCGTCATGCTTAACTTGTGAAGCGCTGGAAGGTAAAGTCCATTGCTTCAAGGGGAGCGTGTTGAAAATACGATGAACCGTTCAGTTCGAATCGTTTGGCTAACTTTAATTTGTTTCTCGGGCTGTGTTATTCAGACGCGGCCGGAAGGCGGATCACGCTATTTTACCTCGCCGCAAGAATCGGTCAGTCGCATCAGTGAGCTGCTGCGAAATAGACAGTGGGCGGTTCTAAGCGAATATTGCGACCTAGCCGGCTCGAATCTGAATCGACAAAAGCTCCAATCGGAGGAGTTCTTCATGCGCACGGAGCGGCCGGCGAACGCCGATCCAGCCGGCTTTTGGCGTTACCGCCATCCGTTTCCGCCGGGATTCGTTTTCCTTACCGAACGGCCGGCGAATGAACGTAATGTTGCAACCATCGTGGTTGTGCGTGAGATCGATCAGGGCGGCGGGCCGGCGCAAAAGGTTCTTGCTGAATTTCAAATGCGCAAAAGCGCGCGTGGCTATCAGCTTTTGCCCCCTAGCGATTAGATCGTCATCATGGAATCTTGCTTAACCTGTGGCGCCGACTGGAGCCAAGGAAGATTTTCTGAATCCTGTCCCGAATGCGGCGGCGGCGCGCTCGAAATTGCCTGCCCTGTTTGCAGCGGTAAATGCGGCGCGGTCTGGATGCGCGCGGTGATGGATTCCAACGATAGCGGCATGGGACATTTCGTCGGCGCGTGCCGGTTGGCCGATGTAACCTGAAGCCTTTGCTATTTATGAAAAGCGGCAAACAGAAACGTGCCGAGATCATTGCTGCGAGAGCAAGGCGCGGTGAAAAGCGCAAGGAGCGTGCGCAAGCGCACGAATTCAAACACGCGCCGTATCGTTTCGTTGCCGTGAACGAACAAGCGCTCGCGCCGAACAACAGCTACGGTGCCCCCGACTTCGTCATGCGCGGCTATTACCTCGATCGGCCATTTCGCTGTGCCTATTGCGGGAAAGCTGAAGTGTGGACAGGGACGCAGCAGAAGTGGTGGTATGAAGTAGCGAAAGGGTTTGCGTATACGACGGCGATTCGCTGCCGACTGTGCCGGCGTAAGAAGCGTGAGCAGAGCGCCGCGTCGCGTCGCGTTCATTTAGCCGGTTTGGAGACAAAGGCGCGGCGGTAATCGAAAGGATTAGAGTAATGACCGTTGCCTCGACGCAGTCCTGGTTTTACTGGGCGCTTCTGTCGGCGGTATTCGCGTCGCTGACGGCGATCTTTGCCAAGATCGGCCTCGACGGCATCGATTCTGACTTCGCGACGTTGATTCGCACCATGGTGATTCTTTGCGCCATCGCCTGGTTCGTTTACTACACCGGCAAGTGGCGCGATCTTTCGTCGCTCAGTTCGAGGAACTGAACTTTTCTTACGCGCTCCGGCTTGGCCACCGGCGCGTCGTGGCTTTGCTACTTCCGCGCCTTGCAGATGGGCGAAGCCGCGAAGGTCGCGCCGGTGGATAAATTGAGCGTGGTCTTGGTGGCGATTTTTGCTGTGATATTTCTCGGCGAACGGCCGGCGCTCAAAGATTGGTTCGGAATTATTCTCGTCGGCGCCGGCGTGGTTGTGCTGGCGCTCAAGCGCTGAGCCAAACCCACCTGGACTGAAGAGTTACCGCGCTGCCTTGCGACCGCGTGCTGACCTAGGATAGTATCCGCGTCATCGTAAAGTTTGGCAGTGACGGCATAAGGAGAATTTATCATGGGTCTTTTAGACGGCTTGTTAGGCAATGTGTTGGGATCGGTGCTCGGCGGCAATCAGGGATCGCAACAAGGAGAGAATCCGTTGGGCGCGATTCTCAGCAGCCTTACCGGCGGTAGCGGTGGTGGTGGCGGCAATATGTTGCTGCAGTTGGCGATGACCATGTTGCAACAGAACGGCGGGCTTGGCGGCGTGTTGGGAAAATTTCAACAGGCTGGCCTCGGCGCGCAGGCGGATTCCTGGGTCGGCACGGGGCAGAACGCCAGCATCTCCGCCGATCAGCTGCAGCAGGTCTTCGGTTCGTCGGCTATCGGCGACATTGCCGCGAAGCTTGGTTTGTCGCACGAGCAAGCGGGTGCAGCGATGTCTCAGGCGCTACCTGAAGTGATCGATCAATTGACGCCCCAAGGCGAGGTTACCGAGGACAGCAACAACGCTCTCGCCGAAGGTTTTGAAGCGTTGACCAAAAGTTTGGGCCGCTAGTGTCAAGTTGAAATCGTCATCGCTGATGGCGCACCAATGGCACCGACGATGACGTTTCTCCTCTCACCGCTGTGTTCGCGCAACTATATTGTTGGCGTGTAGGCCGTCTCGCTCTGCTTGTCGGCGTCGGCTTGTTGCTTCGCTGCACCGTCGTCAGCGCCGCCGAGATCGATTCCGTTACGTTAGCGAGTTTGCCCGATGAAATTCGTCAAGCTTTTGAGAAGAGTGCGCAGGCAAAGCGCTACCAGCTATCCGCGCATATCAATCCATTTTATCTCCACGGTGATTTCGACGGCGACGGCCGCGCCGATACGGCATTGTTGATCAAAGAAAAGTCGAGCAGCAAAAACGGCATGGCGATCTATCACGGCAAATCCCATCGCTTCAGTATCGTCGGCGCCGGCGAGGACTGGGGCAACGGTAGCGACGACTTTCCCGGCATGGACGCTTGGCAGGTTTATCAGCGTGGCCCGGTGAGCAAAGGCGCGGATGGCAAGCCGCCGCCAAAACTGCGAGGAGATGCGTTGCTGGTGATCAAGACCGAATCGGCTAGCGCTTTGATTTACTGGAACGGCAAACGTTACGCGTGGTACCAACAAGGTGATTAGTTATGCAACGAGATAATCCTGCCAGCGCCTTGATTACTTTAGTTTGTCTCACCGTGTTCGCCGCCGTGTTCGTGATCTACACGACGCGCTATCTGCCGGACATCGTGGCGACGCACTTTGGCGCGGGCAATCGTGCCGACGGTTGGATGAGCCGCAACGGCTATTTGCTTTTCATGCTCAGCTTCATGATCGGCGTGTCGTCTTTCGTCAGTTTTATCGTCGGCACCTTGCCGCGCAAGTTTCCCCAATGGACCAATGTGCCAAACCGCGATTATTGGCTGGCCCCGGCGCGCCGCGAAGAATCATTGCGCTACTTAAATGCCCATGGTAAACGGCTGGGCTGTTTGATTGTCATGATGATGCTCGGTATGCACTACGTGATTCTCAAGGCCAATTATGTGCAACCGCCCATGCTGCGGTTGTCGAGCTTTACCGCGATAATGCTCGGATTCTCGGTAGCGCTGATCTGGTGGATCGTACGGTTGTATCGAAGGTTTCCCAAACCGTCATCATGAAAGGCTTTGAAAATATCGATCGTTGCCCTTGGGTCGACATGAGCAAACCGGATTACGTCGAATATCACGATCTTGAGTGGGGCGTGCCGGTGCATGACGATCGGACGATCTTCGAATTTCTGACCTTGGAAGCCGCGCAAGCGGGGCTCAGCTGGTACACTGTGCTGCGCAAACGCGAAGCTTACCGCCAAGCGTTCGCCGATTTCGACGCCGAAAAAGTCGCGCGCTTCGGCAAAAAGCAAGTCGACGCTCTGCTCGGCAACGCCGGCATTATCCGCAACCGCTTGAAGGTGCTCGCCGCTATCAACAATGCCGTTAAGTTCTTGCAAGTGCGCGACGAATTCGGCAGTTTCGAAGGGTATGTTTGGCGTTTTGTCGGCGGCGAGCCGATCGTCAATCGTCTCAAGACGCTAGAAGATTATGTCGCCACCAGCCCGGAGTCCGATGCCTTGAGCAAAGATTTAAAACAGCGCGGCTTCAAGTTTGTCGGCTCGACCATCGTGTACGCCCATATGCAGGCCACTGGCATGGTCAACGATCACGTCGCCGGCTGTTTTCGCCGCCGAGCGATTATAGAAAAATATTCACGAGAGGAAGCTGGCTTTAAAAAAGCCATAACGGTCAAATGAAATTCTTAGCATCACTTTTTGCCAACAACCGCGCCTGGGCGGAAAATATCAAGGCTGAAGATCCGCTCTACTTTGAACGCCTGAGCCAAATCCAAACGCCGGAGTATCTTTGGATCGGTTGCGCCGATAGCCGGGTGCCGGCCAATGAGATCGTCGGTCTGCGCTCGGGTGAGTTGTTCGTGCATCGCAACATCGCCAACATCGTGCCGCCCTTCGACACCAATGTGCATTCGGTGTTGCAGTACGCGGTCCAGGCGCTGAAGGTCAAACATATCATCGTCTGCGGCCATTACCGCTGCGGCGGCGTGCTTGCCGCCTTGCGCGATTGGTCCGGCCTACCGCTGGAAAATTGGCTGGCCCATGTGCGCGCCGTGTACCGCGCGCACAAAGAGGAGTTGGATGGCGCGCCGAGTGAAGACGTGCGCTGGCGCCGGCTGTGCGAGCTTAACGTCATGGCCCAGGTCCACGCTGTGCGCGAATGCGAAATCGTCAAAACCGCCTGGCGCAACGACCAGCCGGTGATGGTGCATGGCTGGATTTACGATCTGCGAGAAGGACTGCTGCGGGATCTCGACATGAATGAGTGACGGCTCCGATTTTAGCGAAACTTCCGCCAACATTTACCTACTCTTTTTCAGTGTGTCTCTTCGCTACGCGTTTGTTAACGCGAACGTTCATGAATGTTTTAGGCGCACGCCAATTGTGCGCTTGTAGTCAGTCTCGCCTTTCGTTACCTGACCATCCCGCCGCAGCGCGTGGAATCTCCTGTCCGTGCTTGTCCTCGATCGCGTCATGCGTTTGCTCATTTGCCAACTGTGCGAAGTCGTGAGTCATTGATCTTCAGTTGCAAACTTTGGCACTGGCATCGAGACTGCTCTAATCAAGCTTGAACAATTTTGCTCCGCGTTGCTGTGGTGTGCATCGTCGGCGCGAACACTACTGTCACGCATCCGTGCTATGCCGCTGTGCCCAGCCATTACTACACCCTGTGAAAGACCCAGAGGCTTTTCTTCGCGGAAAGGAGTGCTATGGGCTCGATTATTAAAATTGTAACTAGTGTCATTCGCTGGCGCAGCTATGGCGAGCGCAGACGACGTTCGCGCGGCCAAGCGGCGGTGGAGATGACGTTCGCCTTCATGCTGTTTTTCTCGATCTTCATGGCGATCGTCGAGTTTTCTCATCTGCTCTACGCCAAAGTGACGCTGCAGCACGCGCTACGCACCGCCGGACGCTACATGGTTACCGGGCAAACCACGAAAGACACTTTTGGCGTAAACATTCCAAGAGATCAGAAAGTGCACGACATCTTTTGTGCCCATGTGATCGCCGCCGGTGTGGTTTGTCCCGCTCTCGGTCCCAGTTTTGTTTTCAAGTGTCCTGAGCTGCCGCTGCCGAGCAATTGCACGACGCCGGGGGGCGCGGCTGACCAGACCGTGCTCGTCACCGTGACGGTCAAGAAACCGGCGCTGTTTCCGTTTTTCAATCGCTTTTTTCCCGCTGGCGGCATTCCCTTCGTGCTCAATACCACGTGGAAGAATGAACCGTTCGTCAATACCTAGCCAGGTTTAGCATGGAGAGAAGAGCGATGTTGGCAAAGATTTATTCGAAAAAGGGCCAAGCGATATTGGAGCTGACCTTTATCGTGCCGATCCTGTTGGCGTTGGTCTACGGCTCGGTGGAGATAGGTCAAATGATCAGCGCCTATCTGACAGTCACGCATACGACGCGGGAAGGGGCGAACTTGACCTCGCGCGGAACCGTTCCCAACACTGCGTTGGACACCGTGATTAGCGCGGCCACGCCGCTTATCCGGAGCACCAATTTACCTCAATGGCGGGTTATCTATTCAAAGATAACTCAGCAGCCGCTTCTTCCGTGTCCGCCCAAGCCGTGCCACTACCGGGTGGAAAGTCAGATTCTACGCGGCAGTTTCAATCAGGGGAGCAAAATCGGTTTGCCGGATGGCAGCGATGTTATCATTCCCGGCATCGCCGACGTCGATCCGGAGCAAACTTTTCACGCCGTCGAGGTGTTCTTCGATTACACGCCCAATGTTCTGACCTACGTCGGCACCCAGTTCATGAATAAGAATTTTTATGAGCGGACAATTTATACCAACGTCAACTGACGGGGCGCGCCGCTCGATGGCGAAAAAATGGTCGGAGGTTTTATGCTTAAAGTAAATCAGCGCGGATCTCTTGTGGTTTTTCTCACTCTGTCCTTCGCTCTGCTTGGCACCTTTGTCGGCTTCGCCGTGGACTTCGGCCGGGCCTATTTGGAAAAGGCGCGGATCTCACGTTTAGTCGATGGCGCCGCGCTCGCCGCCGCCAAAGCGTTGAAGGGCCAAGTGGGCCTTGAGAACGCGGCAACGCGGGCCGCCTGCGACTCGATGGTTATGAACGGCGCCAAGGTCGTGTACGGCGGCGGCAATAGCTGCTCGGCCACCGCTGGTAGCAATGTTAGCGTGGCGGTTACGTTTTTCGATAAGGTCGTCGGCGGCGGCGCGCCGATACGATTTGTCCGGGTTTCGGGTAGCGAGCCGGTGAGCACGACTGTTTTACGCTTCATGAGTGGTTTGCTGCCTGGAGACTATTCGACCATCAACGTCAACATGGTCGCCGAAGCCGGCCCGGAACGGCCCATCGATTTGATGATGGTTTTGGACCGATCCGGATCGATGAATATCGTCGATGGCTCGGGTCAGACTAAGATCGTCGCGCTGAAAACCGCGGTGAATACTTTTTTGAATAACAATTTTACCGTCGACGATCACATCGGCATGAACAGTTTCGCCTATCGCGGTTGCGGCGGCGGGCCGACCACGGGCGATGTCACCACCAACGGAAATTGCACGGCGGAAAAGGCCCTGGGCAGTTCCATCGCTTCGATTCTAACCGCGGTGAACGCTTTAGCTCCGAATAACGGCAGCACCAACACCATGGAAGCACTGCAGGTGGCCAACGCGCAGATCACCACTGCCATCGCCGACCCCACCCGCTCGGCGACCCGAAAAGCAGTTTTGCTCATCACCGACGGCCGTCCGACCAGCAGCCGGCGTACCGGCGCGGCGTGCAATACGGATCCGATTTCTGGCACGACTCTCGGCATTACCACACCGCCGACGGATTGCATTCATTCGGTCTTCACCTCGGCATACGACAAAATGTACTGGAACAATCTATTTGGCGAGCCACCGATAGGCACGGGCTTTCCGGTCAATCCTCCCACGGCGCGCAATGTCGCCGGCGCTACGTTCTACAAAAACATTGTCAGGTACGCCCGCGAAACCGCGGTGACCGAAGCCAATACGATTAGAAATCTGGCGAGCAAAAGCGTCCTGATTTACGTCATCGCCGTGGGCCGGCCCGAATCCGCCGTCGGCAACAGTCTCGACGACAACGCCAAGTGTTTGCTCGGCCGCATTGCCAACGATCCCAATACGGTCAATGCCAGCTGTCCCAGCGTTGCGACCACGCTTAACGATGGCGATACCTATCCTGATTTACTGCCATGTAAACTGGATCCGACCAGTTGCATCGACAACATGCAACAAAAAGGCAAAATGTTTACCGTCGATCTAAACGGCAACGTGCAGGCGCAACTCGACGCGGTGTTCAATGAAGTCGCGTTGTTATTGAAGCTCCGCCTGACGTTGTAATAAGCCGGCGCTACCATTTTGGCGCGGCCGGCCTTCGGGTGGCCGATCGCGCCGGTTTTTCCTGAAAAGAACCGCGCCCAAGCGGTGGGAAAGCGGCGCATGTCGCGCTATAGTTTGCCGCAGCCGATTTGGCGGACTCTTCATGAAGCTGTTCATTTGGTTGGCGATCTATTTCGCCGCGCTCCTCTGGTCGGTGGTCGCGCCGCTGGATTATTTCACCTGGATTCTCGAAGCCGCGCCGGCGTTGATCGTGTTCGCGATTCTGATTTGGACTCGCAAAAGTTTCCCGCTGACATCGCTCGCCTATACGCTGATTCTAGTTCACTGTCTGATCTTGTTCGTCGGCGCGCACTATAGCTACGAGAAAGTCGACACATTCAAGTTCATCCGCGATTTTTTCGGCTGGCAGAGAAATAATTACGACAAACTCGGCCACTTCGCCCAGGGCTTCGTACCGGCAATCCTGGCGCGGGAAATTTTGCTGCGGCATGCGGCTGTTAATGGCCGCCGCTGGCTCAACCTGTTCGTGATCTCCATCTGTTTGGCATTTAGCGCCTTGTACGAGCTGTTCGAATGGGCCATGGCGGTGACCACCGGCGACTCCGCGAATAGTTTTCTCGGCAGCCAAGGCTACATCTGGGACACCCAGTCGGACATGGCGATGGCGCTCACCGGTGCGGTGTTAGCCTTGGTGTTTCTAAGTGGACTTCATGATCGCCAGTTAGCGTCGCTCGAGAAGTAGCGTCTCTCGGAGTTTTCAATGAACGAAGAAATGAATGCGCCAATGACTACCGCGAAACAGGCGGTTATCGATGTGTTGCGCCGGCCGGTGAACAAAGCCCGCTTCATGACCGAAGTTACAGCGGCGTTGCGGCGCTTCAATCTTGGTAAAGATGAAATGGAGCAGGCGCTGAGCGAGTTGCAATCTGAAGGCGTGTTAATCGTGCGCGCGAATTTCTGCGCCGATCCCCATCTGGCCAACGTCGACCTCCGTGTGGCGGCACTGCTTGACGAGGCGGCAGGGGCGGAGGCGCACGCGCTGGCATTGCATGAGATCGATCTGGCGTGGAATAAATGGCTGGGTGAGTATCTGGCGAATCATCGGTGCGGCTAGGCCTTCGGCATTACAGATTGCAAATCCCAGATTCCAAAAAGATATTAGCGGATTTGAAATCTGGAACTGCAATTTGAGATTCTGGGCGGAGCGAAGAAATGCGTGTAGCAGTCGATATAGGCGGGACATTCACCGACGTGGTGGTGTTCGATGAAGGGCGGCGCGATCTGTCGCTGGCTAAAACTTTGTCGACGCCAACGGAGTTGGCCCGCGGCGTTCTCGATGGCTTGATCAAAGCGGCGGTGCGCTTCGAGGAGATGACGACGTTGATTCACGGGTCGACTGTCGTTGTCAACGCGGTGATCGAGCGCAAGGGGGCGAAGACGGCGCTGGTGACGACCAAAGGATTTCGCGACGTGTACGAGATTGGCCGGATCAATCGGCCGGAATCTTTCAATCCGCGCTTTCGCAAGCACCGGCCGCTGGTGCCGCGGGAAGATGTTTTCGAAGTGAGCGAGCGCATGCTCGCCGACGGTTCGGTGCGCACGCCGTTCGATGAAAACGAGGCGCGGGAAGTCGCGCGAATTATTAAAGAGGAAAGCTTTGAGGCGGTGGCGGTTTTGTTTCTCCACTCCTACCGCGCGCCGGAGCATGAGCTGCGCATGCGCGAGATCCTTCTCGCCAGCGAGCCGAAGTTGTTCGTCAGCGTCTCGCACGAGCTGTCGCGCGAGTATCGCGAGTACGAGCGGACTTCGACGGTAGCGGCCAATGCCTACGTCGGGCCGATTGTCAGCCAATATCTCGGCGATCTTGAGCGGCGTTTACACGATAAAAAATTTGCCGGCAACTTGATGATCATGCAGTCCAACGGCGGGTTATCCGACGTCGAGATGGCGCGTCGGCAATGTATTCAGATGATGGAATCGGGACCGGCGGGCGGCGTGGTCGGCACCATGGCGCTGTGCGAGTTACTCGATCTCGAAGCGGCGATCGCCTTCGACATGGGCGGCACGACGGCCAAGGCGTGCGTCATCAGGCGCGGCGAGCCGAGTTTGTCGCCGGATTATTTTATCGGCGGCTACAACGAAGGCTTGGCGATCCGCATTCCCGTGCTCGACATCGTCGAAGTCGGCACCGGCGGCGGCAGCATCGCGTATTTGGATGAAGGCGGCGGGTTGCACGTCGGTCCACGCAGCGCCGGCGCCGAGCCCGGTCCGGCGAGTTACGGCCGTGGCGGTAGCGAGCCGACGGTGACCGATGCCAACGTGATTCTCGGCCGGCTGTCGCCGGAAAATTTTCTCGGCGGCGAGATGCGTCTCGATCGCGCTGCGGCGGAGAAATCTTTGCGCGATTGTCTCGCAGTGCCACTGAATGTTTCGTTAGAACGCGCCGCGGCGGGCATGTTGCAAGTGGCGACTTCGGCGATGGCCAACGCGGTGCGCCATGTGACTTTGGAGCGCGGTCTCGATCCGCGCGACTTCACGCTGGTCGCTTACGGCGGCGGCGGGCCGCTGCATTCGGCATCGGTCGCGAAGGAATTGTCGATTGGCAAGATCATTATTCCCAACGCGCCGGGTCATTTCTCCGCGCTCGGCATGCTCATGGCCGATTTGCGCCGCGATTATGTGCAGACGCTGTTCGAGCGCATGGACGATCTCGATATGAGCGCGCTGGAAGCGCAGTTTCAAAAACTCGAAACCGAAGGGCGCAAGGCGTTGGAGGAATCCGGCATCTCCACCGATCGCATCGTCTTTGAGCGCGCCGCCGATATGCGCTACGTCGGTCAGGAACACGCGGTGGCGGTGCGCATGCCGGCGTTCGTAGGTGACGAAGCGGCGCGCGCCGAAGTGAAGCGGCGCTTCGACGAAGCCCACGACCTTCGCTACAGTCATAGCGCACCGGAAGAGTCCGCCGACATCGTCAGCCTACGCGTGTCGGCCATCGGTCGATTGAACAAACCGGAGTTTCCGCTAATCGCCAAAGGTGAGGTGTCGCCGCCGGCCAACGCGCGGCGCGGCGAACGGGCGGTGAATTTTGAAGGCGTCGGCGCGCTGGCCGCGGCGGTATTCGATCGCGCGCAATTACTTCACGGCAACGTTATCCACGGACCGGCGATCATCGAAGAGGTGGCGTCGACGACCATCGTCGAGCCCGGCGATAAAGTTGCGGTGAATAGTTTTGGCCATCTGGTGATGGAGCTGGGCGAATCTTAGTCTCGTACCGCAGCGGCGCGAGGTCGGAAAAAAGAAGAGAAGGGGAATAACCACGAAATACACGAAAAGCACGAAAGGAAGAAATTTAGATTCTTAACCTTTTCGTGGGTTTCGTGTTTTTTGTGGTTAAACGTCTTCTCCCGTAGGGGCGAAAAATATTTCGCCGCTAATGCAGCAGGTCATTGGCGAGCTTGATCGCTTTGGGCCAGAGTTGGGTGAGCACTTCTTCGCTGGAGTTTTCTCGCTTTTGATTTTCTTCGAAGCTCAAAAAATCTTTTGACGCGCGGGTGCCGAATTCCATCAGCCACTTGGTGTCGACGTCGAGTCTCCTGGTCGCTTGGCCCATCGCTTTACCGTAGGTCTCTTGACCTTCTTTGCTGAGCAGCCAATTGACAATAACTTTGGTGGCGTTGGGATGGCTGGAATTTTTCACCACCGATAACGCGCCGCTGCCGCTGCTGGTATAACTGCCTTCCTTGGCTTCCGGCAGCGGTTTGATCGGCAGGTTGGCTTTGATGAACGGCGCCAGCGTATAGTAGGTGAGGCCGATGGTGATGGTGTAGCGCCCCTTGGCGAGGCCTTCGCCAAGTAGCCGCTGGTCGCGCGATAGCGTCAGTTCTTGGCCCGCCAGTTTGCGCAAAAACTCTTCGCCCTTCACTTTGTAAAAGAAACTCCAGCTCGAGGTGCCGCCGCCGGCGGAGCGCGGGTCGAGGATGGCGATCTTGCCTTTCCATTTCGGGTTTAGTAGATCGTCGAAACCGCGGTATTCGTCGGCTTTCAACTGCTGCGTGTTGTACCATGAGTTTTCCGACTGATAGGCTTGAAACGAGTAGAGAAATTTCTTGGCGTTGTCGGCCCAGACATGGCCGCCGTACCACCGTTTCGCTTCTTTAACTTCCGGTAGGATCAGCAACGGTTCGATGGCTTCGAGAATTCTCGCGTTCAACAGATTCAGCGGCGTCAACGAGCCGCTGACGAGCAGATCGAAGTAGCGCACGCCGGCGGCATGTTCGGCGGCGATCTTGCCGGCGTTGGCCGGCCCCCGACCGGTGGCGAGTTCGATTTCGATGCCGGGAAAGCGTTTGCTGAAAGTTTCATCGAGCGCTTTGCGCAGCTCGGCGCTGGCGGGAATGCCGGCGACGACTCTGCCTTCCTTCCTGGCCGCCTCGACGGTTTTGTCCCATTCGGATTGCCCAGCCGGTTTGGTTTCGGCGGCGAAGAGTTGATTGGCCAGCAGCGCGGCAAGAAATAGGATTGTGAAAATAAACATTGTCGTTCGCATCATGGGATTACCTCGTCCGTCATTTTCGCCGTCGCGGAAATGACGGGGAGGGCGGACACATCGGTCCGCCCCTACAGGAGAATCGTGAATGGCGAAATATGCGAGCATGTGGGCATTGTCTGCTACTTGAGAAAATCTTCGGCGATTTTTCGGCTGCGCGCCCAGTATTTGTTGACGGTTTCTTCCGTGTAGTTTTCCATGCGGTTACTTTCTTCGGCGCTGACGAAGTCTTTGCTGGCGCGGGAGCCGATTTCCGCCAACGCTTTGGTGTCGACATCCAAGCGCCGCGTCGCCTGGCCCATCGATTTGCTGTAAATATCTTGGCCTTCTTTGCTGAGCAGCCAGTTGATGAAAATTTTAGTGGCGTTGGGATGGAGCGAATTCTTCACCACGGTGAGCGCGCCGCTGCCGCAACTGGTGTAGCTGCCTTCTTTCATGTCGGGCAGCGGTTTGATCGGTAGTCCGGCTTTGAGAAACGGCGCGAAGGTGTAATAGGAGAGACCGATGGTGACCGGCACTTTGCCTTTCGCCAACATGTCGGCGAGCTGGCGTTGGTCGCGCGACAGCAGCAGATCTTGCCCGGCGAGCTTGCGCAGGAATTCTTCGCCTTTGATCTTGAGCATAAATGCCCAAGTAGCGCTGCCGCCGCCGCCGGAGCGCGGATCGAGATAACCGATCTTGCCTTTCCATTTTAGCAGTAACAATTCGTCGTAGGAGCGTAGGTCGTCGGGATTCAACATTGTCGTGTTGTGCCAAAAGTTGTCCGACTGAAAGGCTTGGAAGCCGTAGACGAAACGTTTGAGGCTGTCGAGCCAGACATGGCCGCCGAACCAGCGCTTGGGATCTTTGACCTGGGGCAAAATAAACAGCGGCTCGATGGCATCGAGAATGCCGGCGTTGAGCAAGTTGAACGGTGTCGACGTGCCGCTGATCAATAGATCGAAGTCGCGCACGCCGGCGGCATGTTCAGCGGCGATCTTGGCGGCGTTGGTCGGACCGCGCGCGTTGGACATTTCCAGTTCGATGCCGGGAAAGCGCTTGGCGAAGGCCTCGCCGATATTTTTTCGGGTGTCGGCGCTGTTGGGTAACGCCGCCACTACTTTGCCTTCCTTCTTGGCCGCTTCGATGGTTTTGTTCCATTCGCTTTGCCATGCCTGTTGCGCCTCGCCGGCTAACAGCTGTTGCGCCGAGAGTGACAAGAGGCAGGAGAGCGCGAAGGTCGTTATTATGTGCGACATGCTTTCTGCCTTTTTTTGTCAGAGTGTCCCACGACGAAGGCGCGAAGGACACGAAGGTTTTTCTCGGAAGGGCAAGGCACGCCTTGCCCCTACTTCGTGCTCTTCGTGCCTTCGCGGTGCAAAGAATTCCTGAGAAAGTTGAGCGATGTCATATTAGCTGACTATTTGAATACTTCCTCGGCGATCTTCGCCGACTTGGCCCAATAGGTGTTGATCGTGTCTTCGCCGTAGTTTTCCAAGCGATTGTTTTCTTCGACGGTGAGAAAATCTTTCGATCCGCGCACGCCATGGGCGACCATCCATTTGGTGTCGACATCGATACGGCGCGTCGCTTGGCCCATCGCCTTGCCGTAGATTTCTTGGCCCTCTTTGCTGAACAGCCAGTTGATAAAAACTTTTGCCGCGTTCGGATGGGATGAATTTTTTACGATGGATGTAGCACTGCTGCCGCAACTGGTGTAGGTGCCTTCTTTCATGTAGGGCAGCGGTTTGACCGGCAGGCCGGCCTTCAAAAACGGTGCGAAGGTGTAATAGGTGAGGCCGATGGTGACGGCGGTTTTGCCTTTGGCGAGGCTGTCGGCGAGTTGGCGTTGATCGCGCGACAAGAACATTTCCTGGGCGGCCAATCTTTTCAAAAATTCTTCGCCTTTGATCTTTAGAAAAAATGCCCAGGTCGCCGTGCCGGCCCCCGGCGAACGCGGATCGAGAATGCCGATCTTGCCTTTCCATTTCGGATTCAACAGATCGTCGTAGGAGCGCACTTCGTCGGCTTTCATCAGCGTCGGGTTGTGCCAAATATTTTCCGACTGGTAGACCTGAAAGGCGTAGATATACTTTTTCGCGTTGTCGAGCCAGACGTGGCCGCCGAACCAGCGCTTGGGATCTTTGACTTCGGGGAGAATCAGCAGCGGCTCGGCCGGTTCGAGAATCCCGGCGTTGGGCAGATTGAACGGCGTCGAGGTGCCGCTGATCAAAAGATCGAAGTCGCGCACGCCGGCGGCATGCTCGGCGGCGATCTTGGCGGCGTTGGACGGCCCGCGCGCGTTGGTGAGATCGAGTTCGATGCCGGGAAAGCGTTTGGGAAATACTTCTCCTATAGCTTTGCGCAACTCCGCGCTCGCCGGTATCGCCGCCACCAACTTGCCTTCTTTCTTGGCGGCTTCGACGGTTTTCTCCCACTCAAGTTGCCATGGCGCTTTGGTTTCGGCGGCGAATGCCTGGCTTGTGCTAAACCATGTCGCAGCGATTACAACTAGCCAGCTTGCTTTCATCATGATCGTCTCTCGCTCCCTTCGATAATCTGCCGAGATAAGCCGTTTCTAGCGCAGAAACAGTTTCGGCGAAACCACTGGGACAGTCGATAGGGAAGGCTATTAATGATGCGACCGGCGCGCTTCTTGGCGTAACTGTCGCTGGCTAGTTCGAGGCCGACGAGGTCGATAGTTTCAAGTGCTATGCAATCCGCTTCGCTGAGCCCGGCGTCCATCGCTGCGCCACGCGGATTGTCGAGAAACCGTTGACGCGCTAGTTCGTCGACGTAGAGCTGGGCCAAGAAGGCTTCCAATCGTTGCGGACTCATGCGGCCTCCGTTGTTATCTCGTTGCGAGCCAAGGCTAGGACATGCCGCGCGCGGTTGAGTTGTGTCAGCAGTACTTCGATGGGTGGATAGCGGCCGTCACGTTCGAGAATGACGGTCAGCTCGTGATCGGCCCGACGACCGACATGGGCTAAGAGTGCATACCCTTCATCGGGAACGTCGTGCAAATGATCGTCGAGCAAGCGGCGCTCATGAGTCGATTTTGCCGTGATCCAGCGGCCACCGGCGAGATGAATGGCGTGAATGCGTTCTTGGGGTAAACGGTCTATGTAGTCGTAGGCATCGAAACCGAAATTAGCCGAGTTGGCATAAAGGTTGTGCAGGTCGAGAAGCATAGGACAGTTCGCAGCCGCGAGAACCTCAACTGTCCAATCTACTTCGCTCAGGGCGCTGCCTGGCGGATCTATCAAAGTCGCGATGTTTTCGACCATCGGTGCCGCGCCGGTAATCGATTTCGCCATTGCTAGATTGCCCGCGGCGCCAGCGATGGTCGCCGCGGTTCGAGGCGGCGCGGCGAGATGGCCGATCTCTATGCTGCCGCCGCGCACGAAGGCCAGATGTTCGGACCAGAATTCCGGCTGCACTTCATCGATGAGTTTGGCGGTTCGTTCCAAACGTTGCCGTTCAACTGGCACAGCCGAAGCGAGACCTAATGTGACGCCATGCAGCGCCACCGGGACTTGCTTCGCCAAAGTCGTCAGCGCCCGGCGGATTTTTCTCGGCGCCGCGAAATAGTCGTCGGCGATCACTTCGACGATATCGATCTTCTCGAGATGGGTCAAAATTCCCGCGGCAAGTTCCGGCCGCCAGCCGAAGCCAAAGCGATCTTTCATGATTTAGCTACCGCCGCCACAGCCACCTCCGCCACCGCAGCCGCTACCACCCCCACCGCAGGAGCTGCTAGAGCATGATGAAGAACAGCCATGACCGTATCCGTGAGAACCAGAACCTGTCGTAGACGAAGACCTGCGCCGTTCTACAAATTGACGCGCGGCGGAAAACTTCGTGACTGGCAAAGCGCTAATGCCAAATACCGCCATGAGCAAAGCCGCTTCACCAGTCGCGCCGCCGGGCATGATCATGGATGCGCGATTTTTCAACGACTGGAAGAGCGTCTGAATGTCGGCCAACAAGACATCGCCACGGGCAGTGCGGAAAGGGTTATGTTGTTTGACGGCTAGGTAGCAAAAGAGCGCGGCAAGAAGCGCGAGAAAGAGTACGTTGTGTCGTCCTCGTAGCGCCGCAGCGCCGATGCTACCAAGGGCGAAGCTCAGCAATACCGCTACCGCGAACTAGAGCAGTAGCTTGCGCGTTCGAGCAATATCTTTATCCGGGAGTAGGTGAAGTTGCTCAAGGGTTTGCTTGTATTCGGTTGTGTTCTCTCTGATTGTGCGACTGTCAAAAAAAACGGACAGGCCGGTCGCTGCTTGGGCTCGGCGCAGTACTGCGGCCTCTACTGGGCGGCGAACCAAATCGATGGCTTTGTCGCTCTCTAGACTTATGTGATAACCGTCAAATTTTAAAAGTCGACGGTCGATGAGTGAGACCACGGCAACCCGCATCGTTTCGATCTCGCCGCCGCGCAGGTATGCGAGCAAATAGGGATCGGAGTAATCAATCCGCGGCGACGGTCCGGATTCGACGAATCGCCGTAGGAGATAGTGGCCGAAAAGGACGACGGTGCCGACCATCAGGTAAAAAACTAAGAACTGCGGACCGGTAAGCTCGAAGGGGTTGTCCATTAGGTTATCCTAATCGACCGATTTCAATCCGGAGAGCAGCGGCGATTTCAATCAAGCGCAGCAGTGTGATGCCGGCGACGCCTGGGGGCAAAAGTCGTGATTCGCGCGCCTCAGAGAGTCGTGACAACACTTCATTCCATTCTTTGTGCGGCGAATGCTTGATAACGTTTTCGAGAGCTTCTTTGCCGGACTGGATCGACTAGCCTTGTAACTCCAGCAGCGTCGCTGCGGTGGAGCGTAGCGGTCCCGCCGCTTCGGCTACGGCTAGCGCCAACTGTTCCTCGCGCAGGCCACGCATGACATAGGCTTCGCGCAAGCGCAGAACCAGATTCAAAAGCACCTGATCGAGTCGCGCAATGACGACTTCGCGTGGAATCGTGATGCCGACAAAGGGGTCGGTGCCGAATAGGATCTTGCGGCGGCGCAGAATGTCGGAGAATTTTTCGGCGAAAGCAGTAACCGCGGCCGGCAGCTCGGAGTCGGTAATGAACATCGGACTCAAGCGGATCGCCGCTTGGGCGACCCGCAGCGGTTGGCGCAGGGTTTCGGCGCGGCTGGCATCGAATGTTGTTAGCAGGAGCATGACGTTGACATCGGAGGTTGCGCGCAGTCGACCCTCGGCGGCGCTGCCGAAAAGAACGATCGACTTGAGATCTTGCGCGAAGACGGATTGCGCCGCTTCAATGAATTCCTTCAACACGCTGGCAACCTGCGCTGGAAGAAGGGACAACGGATCGGATTCGGTTGTAACCACGACGTGCCTCCGTAAGGTGTAGCTTTTGCGAGGAATCTAGCAGAAATGAAATTGCCTTGTCATCCCCGCGTGGCGTTCACGCCGCCGGGTTTTTTGAAGCGGCGCGAGTGGCGGCTCCAGTCGCAGCCGCAACTTTTACAGTACCATTCGGACATGCCTTCCCATTCTTCGCGGTCGGCGATCATGGCTTTTCCTTGCTCGATCGCTTTTTGTTGCGTCTTGGTCGGGATGCCGTGGATGATCGGCACGACGGAACGCGATTCGCACTCAGGGCAGAGCGGAAGGTGCTTCGGCGATTTTTTCCTAGCTGATTTACGAGCCATCGAGGCGAATCGTTCGATGATGGAGTTTTACTTTTATCGCTGTCAGAGAGTCTTCCGTACCTCATTCGCCACGTCGACGAGCAGCTTTGCTTTAGCGTTGGCCAGTTCTCGCGTGATCGTCATCAAGCCGCAGTCGGGTGCGAGCCAGAGATTTTTCGGTTCAATGTATTTCAACGCCGTGCGCACGCGGTCGGCGACTTGCTTGACCGACGGCAGCGGCGCGTCGCTAGGATCGACGCAGCCGAACATGACGATGCGGCCCTTGGCGATGCTCAGCACTGCCGGATCGTAATTACTGCGGGCGAACTCGACGCCGAAGCCGCCGATCCTGGTTTTCATCAACTCTTCCAACAACTCGGGATATTCATACTCATGCTGCCGATTGGGGTTGCCGCCGGGATAGCCGTAGCAGAGATGAACCATCGTCGGTATCGTGATCCCTTCGAGACAGCGGTCCAGCGCCTTGGCGCCGTAGGCGAAAACTTTTTCGTGATAGCGCGTCATGGCCGGCTCGTCGATTTCCAACACATCGCAGCCGGCGGCTTGCAGGTCGCGGAGTTCTTCGTTGATCGCTGCCGCGGCATCCATCGCCATCGCCGCTTCGTCGCCTTTGTAGAACTCGTCCAGGGTGCTGTCGACGATCGTCATCGGTCCGGGCACGTCCATCTTGATCGGCTTGTCGGTCTGCGCCTTGGCGAACTTAACGTCCTCGACGATGGCTGGTTTACGCCGCTTGATCTTGCCGACGATGCGCGGCACCGGGCGCGGTTGCTCGCGCCGGCGATAAATCGTCTTCACCGCTTCATGTTCGAGATCGATACCGTCGAAGGAAGCGAGCACATGATTGATAAATCCCGTGCGCCGCTGTTCGCCATCGGAAAGCAGGTCGAGGCCGATGCGCTCTTGATTGTGAATGCTCAGCACCGTGGCGTCATCCTGCGCTTGTTTGAGTTCCGCCCCTTCGATACGAAACACGGCGCGGCTGCGGTCGTTCTGCGCCAACCAACTGGGGCGCGGGAAGCTGCCGATGGTGGTGGCGGCGATGGGCGGAAGTTGCATGGGTGACCTCCGGAAAAATTTGTCCTCAAGCTACACAGGGCGGGGGGGAAAGACAAGTTGAATTCGGGACAGGAGTCAGAATGCAGAAGTTGCGGAGTGGACAGAATATGTCTTGTTCACACGCCAGGTGTCGTCTCCCAACGGCCGACTAGCGTTTCAAAAAATGGCGGTACTTTCGTTTCGCACGTCATCCGCTCGCCCGTGAAGGGATGGTTGAATGAAATCGATCGGGCGTGCAGCGCTAGACGTTGGTGGCGTTTGGGTTCTTTCCCATATCGATCGTCGCCGACCACCGGATGGCCGATGCCGGTGAGATGCACGCGGATCTGATGCTTGCGGCCGGTCAACAGATTGATTTCCAGCAACGAAAAGTCTCGGGTCTCTTTGATAACTTTGTAAGCGGTGTGCGCCAGCTTGCCCTTACGCGGGTCTTTGGTTTCGTACACGCTATAAGCTTGGTTCTCCGCCAGATAGGAACTAAGGGTTCCATCGCGTTTCTCGCAGCGGCCATGGACGATGGCGAGATAGGTTTTCTTGGTGTCCGACCACTGGCTCTGCAATTTAAATTTCACCTCTTCGCTTTTGGCAAAGATCAGCACGCCCGAAGTCTCGCGGTCGAGCCGATGCACGACGAAAACCCGATTGCGAGATTTCGCCACGCCCTTGCGAACGTAGTCGTTGAGAATGAAGTGCGCCGTGCGCGATTTCTCGCGATCCGTGCCGATGGTCAACAGGCCCGCCGGTTTATCCACCACGATAATATCTCGGTCTTCGTGAATAAGCGCGAGTCCTCCCGGCAGAAGTTTGCCACTCGGCCTCGTGTGTCTACGCATCTTCAGTCTTAGTCTGTTGTATTAGATCGGTTAACCAGACGCTACAACCCTGGATATTCGCGCCATGCGCAAACCCTAGTCGAGCCCAATGCCTTCAGTCAAGAAAAAATTAGTATTGTGTCCCCGGAATTCTCGTCAGCGTGCGCAAGGCGCGGAGCATGGAGTAATGAAGGAGAAAACAGTCTGGCGTGTTGAATTAAACTAATGTAGCCGTTAAGGATACTAACGTGACTCGTTTGACATTTCTTACTCACTTGCTCGGAATCAGCACAGCGCTGCTGCGCACAACCTTGCGCGTCGAGCTGATAAACAGCCGGTACTATTCGGATCTGAAGGCCCGTCGCGTGCCTATTCTCTTAGCCCTTTGGCACGGCCGCATGTTTCTGGTCATCGATGCGCATCGAAACGAAAACATGGTCACCATGGCTTCCAAGTCGAGGGACGGCAGTATCATCGGGTGCTGGCTTGAAAGCCACGGTTATATAGTGACGCGCGGGTCGACTACACGCGGGGGAAGCGAAGCTTTGCGCCACATGGTCCGCAAGGTACGCTTGGGGCATAACGCGGCTCTCACCGTGGACGGCCCTCAAGGACCCGCCCGAGTCGTTCAGGCCGGAGTCGTACGGCTAGCGCGGATGACCAAAGCCTGGATTCTGCCGATCAGCTTTTCAAGCTCACGGCCATTGTTTCTGAGATCCTGGGACCGCTATCTCGTGCCAAAACCTTTTTCCCGCAACGTTGTTGCCTACGGCGCGCCGTTCGCGGTTCCACCGGAAATGTCGGACGAAGTAGCTCTCGCGAAAATTCGTGCGGCGCTCGACGCGGTCACCGCTGAAGCCGACCGGAGCGCCGGCGCCCGTCCTCGGTCATGATCGCGTTGCCGACGTTCAATTAGATTCGCAAAACATCACGCAACGGCGCGGCTGGTCCTGGAACGATTTGAACGCTTATGAGTTATTGAACTATTGAACCTTGAACGCATGAACCGGTGGAATCCTTGACGCACGCTTGGTCCGCGGCTCGACAAGAGCGGATTTATCGATCGGTTGTAAATGGGGAACCGAGACAAATTGAGTTAGTAGAGTTAGGCAAGTCAGACACCGGAACTTCCGGATGCGGATTGTAAAGCCGCCGAGCAGCGGCTAGCGTAGCGCTTTGTTAGCGATCGAACGGCGTGTGGGTGAAGTTTGAGATTGATGCGGATAGATTTTCCGTGATGGCGACAGCGCAATGCGGCTTCGTAGCCGCTTGAAAACGTGTGAGGCTTGATAGATAAGAAAGTTGTGCGACCAGGGGATCAATCATCCTGACGCGATATAGACCAGCTTTAAAACCTCAGACTGTCTCGTCTGTCAAGCCTG
>SHYW01000029.1 GCA_009692615.1 Deltaproteobacteria bacterium
CGGCCTCAACCACGGTGATCTCGCTGCGATATACTCGTTGAATTACGTCTAGTCGTTTCTCGTCTTTCATTGTCAGGGTTGTCATCCTTCCACCCTGACATAATTACGTTGCCGTTAACCCCTGACATAATCACTTTGCTACAACAGGGTTATTTGCGAATAGACAAAGGTAAGAGTTATATTGGAAACATGAATTTCAATTTGCCTGGTGTACAAATGGAAGTGAGTTTTCCTACCGGAGGCAAGGTATGAGAAAAACCATCGACATAAAATCGTTAACGTCAAGGACTCTTACACGCCCCAGGGGGACAGAAGCCTTCCAGCAACTTTTACCCTTGCTCTTGTCGAATGCTGAGATTGAGCTGTCACTAACTTCGAAAGACCCTGTTTCCAGTTCGTTTCTTGATGAAATTGTTTTGCGGAGTTCCGAGAAGCAGGTACTCAAAAGAATCGTATTTGTAATCGACTCAGCTGAATTACTGAGAAAATTGGAACGAATATTCTCGTTCCGTCTTGAGTGTGGCAGGTATCGGTGGGTCAATGAGAATACCGTCAAGAATATCGATGCCATTTCGTCTGAGATGGAAAGTCCCTCGGAAGAAATAAAGGATAGGCTTTAGACGAGATTTACATTAGAAGGATTTCACCAAATCTGTCTCGCCATCTCCACGATCGTATCTAGCTTCCGCCACATCTCGTCTTCGCTCAAAACTTTCGAGTCGATGCCGCCAAAGCCACACTGGGGGCTGAGGGCTAATTGTTCTAGCGGCAAGTATTTGCTTGCTTGATCGATGCGGCGTTTTAGGTCGTCGACGGTTTCCATGTCGGAGTTTTTTGTCGAGACCAAACCGAGGACAACGACTTTGTCTTTCGGCACCAGGCGGAGCGGTTCGAAGCCGCCGGCGCGGTCGCTGTCGTATTCTAACAGCAAGCGTTGGTGTTTGAGGGTGTTGAAGAGTTCTTCGGCGATGGCGTCGTAGCTGCCTTCACGGTGCCATTGGGGGACGAGCTTGCCGGTTTTGGGATCGATCGTGCGGGCGTTGCCGCGGCAGATGTGAATGCCAAACGTCACGCCGGGGAAGCCTTCGATGAGTGCGTTGTCGGCGTCGATGGAGCGTTGGAAATTTCTTTCCGGGTCTTCGCCGCGGGAGCGCATTCTCTCCAGCGAGACTTTGTCGACGTAGGCGGTGTAGCCTGGGGCGTCGATTTGAATGTACTTACAGCCGGCGTCTACTAGTTCCGCGATGATCTTCCTTTCGATTGCGACGAGATGTTCGACGAAGTCGTCGAGGCCTTTGTAGACATTCAACGACGCTTCCCATTTGAAACGCTGGGCGATGCGGTCCGGGCCGAGGACCGTGACCTTGGCCGGAACTTTGGCGACGCTCTGAGCGTAGCGAAACTCTTCCAGCGGCAAGTTGCGTACGAGCGTTAGCCGCTCAGCGGCGCCGCGCCGGGTGATGATCGCCGGGCCGGCTTCTTCGAAGTTTTGCTCGGCACGCTCCAGCGGCGTTTCGTTCAAGTCACGCTTCTCGTAGTAGAGGCCAATGTTCTTCGGCACGTCGAAACCGGTGACGCATTCGGAAAAACTTTCTTGAAAGCTGTGGCGGCGAAACTCGCCGTCAGTGACGACGGGGAAACCGTGGGCTTCTTGCTTCTCGATGACGTCGCGAATCGCTTGGTCCTGGGCCTGCGCCAATTCAGCTTTCGACGCTTGACCGCGGTCGTAGCGGGCGAAGACATCTTTCAAATTTGCCGGACGCACCATGCTGCCGATGTGATCGATGCGCAGGTTGTTCAATTCATTTGTCATAATTTCCTCCAAGAAAAATCGCTGATCGCTGAGACTACATGAATTCGACGAAAATTGAATTGGCGAGCATCAACCCCTTGGGCGTCATGCTGAGAAATTTGCCGCGCTGTTGTAAAAATTCAGCTTCGAGCCAAGTGGCGATGCGCGGATAGAATGCTTCCGGCGATTTGCCGAATCTGCCGCGAAACAATTCGCTGGAGATCCCTTCGGTCAGCCGCAGCCCAAGAAACAGAAACTCGCCGGCGGCCTTGGCGAAATCTATCTCTTCATGTTCGGCGATCGCTTGGTTGGTTTCTTTCACCTGCGCCATGTAACGGGCGGGATTTTTTTCGTCGCTCCAGCGCCGGCCGGTGACGCCGTCGGCGTTGCGCCGGTAACTATGGGCGCCGGCGCCGATGCCGAGATAGTCGCCGATGCGCCAGTAGTTGACGTTGTGGCGCGAGTGCAAACCGGGGCGCGCGTAGTTGGAGATTTCATAACGCGGCAAACCGGCGGCGCTGAGTTTGCTCTCGATCAATTCCGCCATGGCGATCTCGTTGTCTTCGCTCAGGTGCGCCAGTTTTCCCGAGCGATAGTCGTGATGAAAGGGCGTGCCTTCTTCGAAAGTTAAATTGTAGGCGGACAAATGGGGCGGTTGAAATTCCAGCGCGATGTCTAAATCGAGCGCCAATTCTTCGACCGTTTGCCCAGGATTGGCGTAAATCAGATCGAAGCTGAAGTTGTCGAAGCCAGCGTTTTTGACAATCTTGAGCGCTTGCTTGGCTTCCTCAGCGTCATGCACCCGACCGAGAAATTTCAGCAGCCGCGCTTGGAACGACTGCACACCGACGCTGATGCGGTTGACGCCAGCGGCACGATAGCCGGCGAAATAGGCCGCATCGACGGTGCCGGGATTGGCTTCCATGGTGATTTCGCAGTCGGCGGCGACGGGAAACGTCGTGGTGGCGCGCTCCAGTAAAGTCGCGATGCTCGCGGGTTTGAAAGTCGACGGCGTGCCGCCGCCGAAAAAGATTGTCTGCACCGTACGGCCGTGCCAGTCATCATTCGCGCCGTAAAACTCCAGCTCGCGCAGCAAGGCGCCGGTATAACGGCTCTCCGGAATGTCCGCGACGACGTGGGAGTTGAAGTCGCAGTAGGGACACTTGCTGATGCAGTAGGGAATGTGGATGTAGAGAGAAAACGGTTCGGCGGTCATCTTGGTGTCATCTTAAGCGCAGGCCCTGGCTCAGTTCAAATCGATTACTCAGTCAGTTTGCCATTTGGACGAGCGATTGTGTACCATGAACGTCACTTTCACGTCCGATTGAGCGACGACAATTCCAATCGATGGAGGCAGCTTGGCAACGACCCTGGCATCGCAAACTCCAGCGCTTCAACCACAAGCGCATCCCTCGCCGGTTTCCGCAATTGGTTTTCACGGCCAGGGCGGTACGCTGTTCGGCATTCAGATCGTCAATCTGTTTCTAATCATCATTACTTTGGGAATTTATTCCTTTTGGAGCCGCGTCCGAGTGCGTCGCTATATGTTGAGCCAGACCGAGTTCGAAGGCGATCGCTTTGCCTATCATGGCACCGGCCGAGAACTGTTCAACGGCTGGCTCAAGGCGATGTTGATCTTCGCCCTGCCGTTGACGGTTCTGGGCGTGTTGCAGGCGTGGGCCGATATGGAGTCCGGTTTCTACGCGCTGCTGCAAATTCTTGCCTACATGATCGCGGTATTTTTTATTCCGATTGCCACGGTGAATGCGCGCCGTTACCGGCTCAGTCGTTGCTCTTGGCGCGGCATTCGTTTTTCGTTTCGCGGCGGGGTACGCGACTTCGTCAATATTTATGTCAAAGGCTGGTTGCTCACGTTGATCACCTTTGGACTCTACTATCCGATCTGGCAGAATCGCCGGCAGAGCTTTCTCCTCGGCGATTCCTATTTCGGCAATCAACGATTGGCCTTCGATGGCCGAGGCAAAGATATCTTTCTTGGCTTTGTGCTCCATTTGCTGCTTACTTTACCGACGCTGGGACTGTGTTGGGTTTGGTATGGGGCGCGGGTGCAGCGTTACTTCGCGGCGCACACGCTCTTTCAAGCGGCGCGTTTTCGCTCCAGCGCCACCGGCGGCGGCATTCTCGGTTTATGGCTCGTGAACGCGCTGCTATTCGTTTTCACGCTGGGCTTAGCGTGGTCGTGGATCACGGTGCGTAACGCGCGCTACTATCTCGGCCATCTCGCGGTGGTCGGCGATTTCGATGTTACGAACGTGACCCAAGAGGCGCAGAGCGCAACGGCGACCGGCGAGGGGTTGTCCGGCTTTCTCGATCTTAACTTCGATCTCGGTTAGTGGATAATTTAAATTACTATGCAGCTGCAATGGTCCGGCCACTATCTCGACGGCAAGAGCGCCAAGCGCCAACGCGCGGCGATCTATCTGGAGCCCACCGGTTTGCGTATCGATATCGATGGCGGCGCAACGCTGCTCTGGCCCTATGGTGAAATCAATCAGACCCAGGGCGCCTATGCCGGCGAGCAGGTGCGGCTTGAACATGGCGGCGATTTGGCCGAAGCGCTGCTGATCGACGATGAAAGATTTTTAACTTCCTTCCACGAATTATTATTGGGGCGACCGAGCGGATTCTTCGATCCGCGCACGAGTAATCGGCGGCTGCGGCTGACCGTCGTCGCGGGCTGTGCGTCAGTCGTGCTGGTCGTCAGTCTTTATTTATGGGGCATTCCGACGCTGGCGCGCGTGGCGGCGCCCTGGGTGCCGGTGTCGTGGGAAGAGCGACTCGGGCAAAACACGCTCGAATATATCGCGCCGGAAAATCAGCGCTGCCACGATCCGGCGCGTCAGGCGAAGATCGAAGCGATCGTGCAAACGCTTTTGGCGGCCCAGGGCGAGAGCAATTATCGCTTCAAGATTTACATCGTCAATCAACCGATCTTCAACGCGCTGGCGGCTCCCGGCGGCCATATCGTGATTTTTCGCGGCCTGCTCGATCGCACCGAGAATGCCGAGGAGCTTGCCGGAGTTCTCGCCCATGAACTGCAACATGTGCTCAAGCGCCATGTGACCCGGGCGCTGCTCGAATACGCCTCCTCGAGCTTTCTTTTCGCCGCGCTGGTGGGCGACGTGAGCGGCATCGTCTCCTTCGGTGTCGAGGCGGCGCGGATGCTGGCGCAGATGCGCTTTAGCCGGCAGCATGAACTGGAAGCCGATGAAGCCGGTGTGAAGATGCTCCATGCGGCGCGGGTCGATCCCGCCGGTATGATAGCTTTCTTCGAAGCGATTAAAAAAGAAGAGGGCAAGCTGCCGGCGGCGCTCGCCTATATTTCCACCCATCCGCAAACCGACCAACGCATCGCGCGCTTGACCGCACTCACCGCAGCGACCCCAACCAAAGCGCAAAAACTCCTACCCAATGATTCATGGGATGATTTGAAAAAACTCTGTCCGGCCCCAGCGAAAACTGCGAAAGAGTAGAAAATTCAGTGGTTTGAATTCACCCAGAGCGGTTGTTATAGTCGCCGCTGGAAATTCGATCGAGAGAATTCTAGCGAGGCGCCCATGGCGGTTCACGAGCATAAAGAAAAAGGCAAAAAAAGCATTCGCTGTTTCGTCATTACCGTGAGCGATACCCGCGACGAGACGAGCGACACCAGCGGCCAGACGATCAAGCAGTTTTTAATCGACGAAGGCCATCCCGTCACGGGCTATCGGATCGTCAAAGACGAGCCCGTCGACATTAACGCACTACTCGAGCAAGCGCTGGGGCAAAGCGATGTCGATGCGGTGATCGTCAACGGCGGCACCGGCATTTCGCCGCGGGACGGCACGTTCGAAGTGGTCGATCGCTTCTTAGAGAAAAAACTCGACGGCTTCGGCGAACTGTTTCGCTACTTGAGCTATCTCGACATCGGTTCGGCGGCGATGATGAGCCGCGCCGCCGCCGGTACGGCGCGCGGCAAAGTGTTGATCTCTCTGCCCGGCTCCAAAGGCGCGGTGACTTTAGCGATGGAAAAGTTAATCTTGCCGGAAATTCGCCACATGGTGTCGCAGCTTCAGGGCAAATAGGGCAGATGAAGATTCGCGTCAAATTTTTCGCCATCCTGCGCGAGCGCGCGGGCTGCGGCGCCGTGGAAAAAGAATTGGCCGACGGCTGCACGGTTGCCGATCTGTGGCGCGAGCTGCAGAAAGATTATGCCAAGCTCGATGTGCCGGGGATTCGCATGTTGTACGCCGTCAACCAGAACTATGTCGGCGTCGATCAACAGCTCAAGGATCAAGACGAGGTGGTTTTTATTCCGCCGGTAAGCGGAGGTTGTTAAGAATGTTTCAGGTCACGAACCAAGCGATCGATTTGCAGAAGCTGATCGACTACGTCACCGACCCCGAGGCCGGCGCCATCGCGACGTTTATCGGCACGACGCGCAATAGCAACGAAGGCCGCAAAGTCATCGCGCTCGACTACGAAGCTTACGGCGAGATGGCCGAGAAAGAGTTGGCGCGCATCGGCGCCGACGCGGCCAAGAACTGGCCGATCTGCCGTATGGCGATCTTGCATCGTCTGGGGCCAGTGCAGATCGGTGAAGCGAGCGTGGTGATCGCGGTTTCCTCGGCCCATCGCGATGCGGCGTTTGCCGCTAGCCGTTTCGCCATCGAAGAGATCAAGAAAACCGTGCCGATCTGGAAAAAAGAAGTATTCGAGGGCGGCGAGGTGTGGATCGGCACGCAGACCGGACAACGGCTGCCGCAGAGATAGAGAATCGAGACAGAGACAGAGACAGAGAGGGGGGAGGCGGAGCGGTCTCTGTCTCTTCTCTCTGTCTATTTTTATCACATGGAACCTACATTGTTCGCCGCGTTCGGCTTGGGGCTGGTATTGGGTATTCAGCATGCTCTCGATCCCGATCATTTGATCGCGGTGTCGACCATTGTTAGCGAGCAGAAAAATTTCAAGTGGGCTTCCCTGATCGGGGCGTTCTGGGGCTTGGGCCATACCACAACGTTGTTTTTGGTGGGTCTAGTCGTCATCGGTTTGCGTGTGACGATTCCGCCGCGGCTGGGATCCAGCTTAGAACTCTTGGTCGCGCTGATGTTGGTGATCCTCGGCGTCAATGTCCTGCGCAAAACCTTCGGCGCCGAGCGCGTGCATTTACATACCCATAGCCACAACCCGGAAACTCACACGCACTTTCATGTGCATGAAAACCCGCAGCAAGACCACGGCCATCTGCATCAGTTCAAAGCCATGCGCCGGCCGTTCATCGTCGGCATGGTGCACGGCTTGGCCGGCAGCGCGGCGCTCATGCTGCTGGTGTTGTCGACCATCGAATCGCCGCTTGGCGGCTTGCTCTACATCGTGATTTTCGGCTTGGGCTCGGTGGGCGGCATGCTGCTTTTGAGCGGCATCATCAGCTTGCCGTTCATTCTCACGGCGCAGCGATTCACCGTGATGAACCGCTGGATTAGAATTTGCGCCGGCATCGCCAGCATCGTTTTCGGAATATTTTTAGTCTGGGAGATCAGCACCGGGCTCGGCTTGCTTTGATCCAATCCATGCCGATGGCGGGCTACGTCAATCGCTATACTCGAGCCGTCAGGCAATCCGCTGCACGGAATCTTGTGGTAGGGAAGCGACGAAAGCTTTCAACGCACGATCGAGATATTCAGCGTCCTTCGATTCCAAGGTCACTTTAACTTTGTACTCCGGCAGATCGAGCACCGGATAGGAGCCGAGCATGAGCTCGGGAAACTTGACCAGCAGATCGTTCAACATGGTCGCGATGACGCCTTCGCCGTGGCGCACGTAGACATTCTTCAAAAAATAGGGCGCGTCACGGAACAGCTCTTTAATGGCGTGAAAACGTTCTTGTAAAATCTTCGGGATGCCAGGGAAAACATAGACATTGTGCATCTGCACGATGGGCGCAAACGGCGCCTCGGCGCAGAGCAGCGCGGCGCCCTCGGGAACATTGGCCATGCGCAGCCGGGCTTCGTTCAAATCAGTGCCGAGGCGCCGGCGCATGCGCGCTTCGATGTCGGGATGGCGCACGACTTTGACGCCGAAACCATGGGCGATGCCTTCGATGGTGACATCGTCATGGGTCGGACCGATGCCGCCGGAGGTGAAAACGAAATCGCAGCGTTGGGAAAATTCCAGAACCTCACGGCCGATCAACTCGATTTCGTCCTGGATGGTCGAAATCTTTTTTACTTCGACGCCGAGCTGGCGCAGCTCGGTGCAGAAAAAATGCGAGTTGATGTCTTGGGTTTTGCCCGAGAGGACTTCGTTGCCGATGATGACGATGCCGGAGGTTTTCGCCATAGTGGGTATTCCTTAGCGCAAAGGGATTGAGTTCGCCAGCGGTTCCACATCACAGGTCGAATTCACTACAACTCATGAAAAAATTACATTTGGCGCTGGGGCAGACGTACTTGCACTTCTGATTGACCAGCTTGGTATTGCAGATGGGACAGAAGTCCCACCAGTTTTCCGGCTCTTCGGGCTCGGTTTCCGACTCATTCATACGAGTTAGCTCCGGCAATGTTCTCTGAATAGCCAAACAATAACTCACTGCGGTGAAACTTTAAAGCCGCGGCGCGCCTTGGCGTGGCAGAATCCATGAATATTTCCTTTGATTGAACCGCAAGTTACTTTATAATTCTAACTTCGGACAACGACGCGAGACAAATGCACGAACTTGGGGTAATTCTATTGGCTGCGGGGCAGGGTACTCGGATGCGCTCGGCTCTGCCCAAGGTCCTGCACCCGCTTGGCGGTAAAGCGCTATTTCTTCACGCTTTGGAGCGGGCCCAACAGTTGAAACCAAAGCGTATCGCCGTGATCATCGGCCACGGCGCCGAGGCGGTACGCGAAGCTTACACCGGCAGCGATGTCACTTGGGTGATTCAAGAGCAACAGTTGGGCACGGGACATGCGGTGCTCTGCGCCAAAGATGGGTTTAAAGATTTTGCCGGCGAGCTGCTGATTTTGAGCGGCGACGTGCCGCTGATTCGCGAGCAAACCTTAAGAGCGATGCTCGAGCGTCATCATCGCGCGCAGGCAGCGGCGACGTTGCTCACCGCGGTGCTGGAAAATTCTCACGGCTATGGACGGATTGTGCGCAGCGGCGCGGGTGCGATTACCGGTATCGTTGAAGAGAAAGATGCCAGCGACGACCAGCGCCGGATTCACGAAGTGAATGCCGGCGTTTACGTCGTTTCGGCGCCGTTTCTGTTCGCCGCCTTGGGCGGGGTGAATAACAACAACCGGCAAGGCGAATATTATTTGCCCGACATTGTCGCCATCGCTCTGGAACAAAATAAATCGGTGGAAACCTTTGAAGTCGACGACCGGCGCGAAATGATGGGCGTCAATACGCGACAGGAGCTCGCCTTTATGGAAAAGACTTTACGCGAGAGCGTTAATCATAAGTGGCTGCTGGCAGGCGTCACCATGAAGGATCCTGACACCACTTACATCGATGAGGGCGTGGTTATTGGCAAAGACACGGTGATCGGCCCTAACACCCAGCTGCGCGGCAAAACCGTCATCGGCGAGCGTTGCCAAATCGACGGCAGCGCATTTTTAACCGATGCCGAGATTGGCGACGACGTGCATATTCGCTTTTCCGTGGTGATGGCGAGCTGCCGGGTGGAACAGGGCGGCATCATCGGTCCCTTCGCGCATCTCAGACCGGGCACGGCGCTCGGCCCCAACGTGCACATCGGTAACTTTGTCGAAGCGAAGGAAGCGAAGTTGGGCGCCGGCACCAAGGCGAACCATCTCACCTATCTCGGCGATGTCACCATCGGCCGCGACACCAACATCGGCGCCGGCACGATTACTTGCAACTACGACGGCTTTCAAAAATATAAAAGTAAGATCGGCGATCGCGTCCAGGTCGGCAGCGATACCACGTTGGTCGCGCCGATTACGTTGGGCGACGATGTTTACGTCGCCACCGCGAGCACGGTGCGCCACGACGTGCCGGCGGGATCGTTGGTGTTCAACACGCGCGAAGAAAAAGTGCGCGAAGGGTGGACAGCGCAAAAGCGTCAGCAAATGAAAGGTAAGAAAAAATAATGTGCGGGATTGTCGGCTACATCGGTCATAGAGAAGCGGCGCCGTTGATTTTAGCAAGTCTGCGCAAACTCGAGTATCGCGGCTACGACTCGGCGGGTATCGCGGTCTTGCACGACGGCCAGGTGGCGATCCGGCGCGCCGAGGGCAAACTCAATAATCTCGAAACTTTACTCCAGCGCCAGCCCATGACCGGCGCCGTCGGCATCGGCCATACCCGCTGGGCGACCCATGGGCGGCCAGCGGAGACCAACGCCCATCCGCATCGGGCCGGTGATGTCGTCGTGGTGCATAATGGCATCATCGAAAATTATCTCGAACTGAAAGAGCAGCTGAGCAAGCGCGGCACCCATTTTAGCTCGGAGACCGATTCGGAAATCGTCGCCCATTTAGTCGCGGAGAAAGTTGCCAAGGGCGTCGATTTTCTCGACGCGGTGCGGCGCACGCTCAAAGAAATTCACGGCTCCTACGCTTTGCTGTTTCTCAACCGGCGTGATCCTGAGCGTTTGATCGTGGCGAAAAACTCCACGCCCATCGTCATCGGTTGGGGCGAGGGCGAAACTTTTATCGCGTCGGATATTCCGGCGCTGCTCGATCACACGCGCAAAGTGACGTTTCTCGAAGATGGCGAAATCGCCGAAGTAAAGGTCGGTTCCTATCGATTGCTCAACGGCAAGGGGCAGACGATTCGCCGGCCGGTCAAAGAAATCACCTGGGACGCGGTGGCGGCGCAGAAGGGCGGCTATGCGCACTTCATGCTCAAAGAGATCCACGATCAACCGCGCGCCCTGGCCGATACGTTTCGCGGCCGCATCGCTCTCAATGACGGCCGGGTGTCGCTGGAAGATATCCAGCTCAAGGCCAGCGAAGTGAAGCAGATCACTCGGGTTCATTTGGTCGCTTGCGGCACCGCGTGGCATGCCTGTCTCGTCGGCAAGTTTTTGCTCGAGGAGATCGCCGGCATTCCCGCCGAAGTCGATTACGGCTCGGAGTTTCGTTACCGCTCGCCGTTGATGGATCCCAAATCGATTCTACTCATGGTCAGCCAGTCCGGCGAGACCGCCGACACGCTGGCCGCCACCGATATCGCTCAAGCGAAGAAGGCGAAGATTCTCTCGATCTGCAACGTCATCGATGCCTCGATCCCACGTAAATCCCATGGCGTGCTTTACACCCACGCCGGGCCGGAGATCAGCGTCGCAAGTACTAAGGCTTTCACCACGCAGTTGACAGCGCTTTATTTATTGGCCGTGGCTCTCGGTCGGCTCAACGGCAAGCTCAAAGCTGGCGCGGCGCGAAAATTACTCCGCGACTTGATGCATCTGCCCAGTTGGATCGAAAAAGCTTTGGAGTGTGAAGAGCAGGTCAAAGAGCTGGCGCAGGATTTGATGCATAGCCGGGATTTTCTCTACCTCGGCCGGGGCATCAATTATCCGATCGCGCTTGAAGGCGCGCTCAAGCTCAAAGAGATTTCTTATATCCACGCCGAGGGTTATCCCGCCGGCGAGATGAAACATGGGCCGATCGCCTTGATCGATGAAACCATGCCAGTGGTGGTGCTGGCGCCGCGCGATCGTTACTTTCAAAAAACCGTGAGCAATCTGCAAGAAGTCCACGCCCGCGGCGGCAAAGTGATCGTTCTCACCGACGACGCCAAAGCCGCTCGTGAGTTAAATGCCCACCGGGTCTTGACGCTGCCGAAGGCTTCGCATTATCTTACGCCCATCGTGATGACGATTCCGCTGCAACTGTTGGCTTACTATATCGCTGTGCAGCGCGGCACGGACGTCGATCAACCACGCAATCTCGCCAAAAGTGTAACCGTCGAATGACGGCGCTGGGCGCGCGCGGATCAGCGCAACTCCAGCGCACACTGATTTCGCTGCGTCATCGTAACTTCCGATTGCTGTTCTGCGGCACCAGTCTTTCCCACGTCGGCGATTTCATCCAAGCCATGGCCCAAAGCTGGCTGGTGTGGACCATGACCCATTCACCGTTTCTGCTCGGCGTCATCGGTTTTTGCCAAGCGGTACCGCGCTTGCTGCTCGGCGCCGTCGGCGGCGCCATCGTCGACCGCTTGGAGCGGCGCCGCTTGTTGATCACCACTCAAGTGTTGGCGATGCTGCAAGCGTTTTGCTTTTGGGCCTTGGTCTATTTCGAGCTGATTCAATTTTGGCATTTGGTGCTTTTGGTGTTGGCCTTGGGCACGATCAATTCGCTCAACCAGACCGCGCGCCATTCCTTGATCAACAATTTAGTGCCGCGCGAAGATCTGATGAACGCCATCGCGCTCAATTCATCGCTAGCCAACTTGGCGAAAATCATCGGCCCGTCCTTGGGCGGCGTGCTCATCGGCGTCATCGGCGTGGCCGGCTGTCTGTTCGTCAACGCCGTCAGTTTCGTCGCGATCATCGTCACGCTGGTGGTGATGGAGTTTCCCGAAATCAAAGGCCGGTCCATCGAAGAGACTCCGTTCTGGCAAGAGGTCAAAGAAGGGTATCAATTTTTACGCGGCGAACGCCGGCTCTATTCCGTTCTCTTGTTGACTTATGCGGTGGCGCTGGTCGGCACGCCCTATTCGCGATTTCTCCCAGTGATCGCCACCGACGTGCTCCACGCCGGGCCGACGACTTTCGGTTTACTCTTGGCCGCGCCGGGCGTGGGCGCGGTGATCGCCGGTTTGGGCATCGCGTCATTGGGCCGGCTGCGGCGCCGAACTCATTTTGTCGCCATGAGCGTGTTCGCCTTTTCGGCTTCCTTGATAATGTTTTCGTTTTCCCGCTCGCTGCCGTTTTCAATCTTGTTCCTCTTTCTCGTCGGTGCCAGCAACATCGCTTTTCGCGCGGTATCGAACTCCATCGTGCAGATGGAATCGCCACCGGAACTGCTCGGCCGCATGCTCAGTTTATTTTTCATGGACAAAGGGCTGTGGTCGTTCGGCACATTGTTTATCGGCAGCGTCGCCCATCTGATCGGCACGCCGCGGGCGATGACGATCTCTGGGATCGCCTGCGCGCTCGCCGCTTCGGCGTTGCTCTACCAACAGCGGCAAGTCAGAGACCTGCCGCCGCCGGAAAAATTAAAGCAGCACGTCGCGCAATAATCTCGCGGCGTCTTCCGGTGCCACCGAATTGATGTGCGATCCCGAGCCCAATTCAAAACCGGCGGCGCGTGACAACTGGGGCAAGATTTCCAGATGCCAGTGATAGTGTTGGCTGTGATTGGCATCGGTGGGCGCCGAGTGGAGAAAATAATTGAACGGCGGATTGTTCAATCCACGGTTAAGCCGGGCGATGATTTCGCGCAGGGCGCGGCCGAATTCAATCAAGTCTCGGTCGGCACACTCCTCAAAAGCAGCGCTGTGAATTTTCGGTAGAATCCATGTTTCGTATGCAAAGCGCGGCGCGAACGGACACATGGCGATAAATCTTTCCTGGCTGAAGATCACCCGTGCGGGCGCTGCGCTTTCGCGCTCAATGACATCGCAGTAAATGCATCGATTGGTTGCTAAGTAATGCACCTGGGCGCCGTCGAGTTCATCGGCGGCTTCTCTCGGTATATGGGGCAAGGCGATCAATTGCGAGTGAACATGCTCAAGCGTCGCGCCGGCGCGATCGCCTTGATTCTTGTAGAGCAAGAGATAGCGCCAGCGCCGGTCTTTGCTCAGCGCGCGCATGCGTTCGCGGTAGGCGCGCAGCAAGTTGGCAATTTCATCTTCATCGAGCGTGCCGATATTGACCACGTGCGCCGCGCTTTCGACGATCACATCATGGGCGCCGATGCCGTTCTCCGCTTGGTAGAAATCATCGCTCGCGCCCTGCCATTGGCTGGCGGTTTCCACCGCGGAATATTTGTTGGGGACCACGCGCACGCGCCAACCGGGTCCATTGGCTTGACTGTCGGGATCGCGTAACGCCCAGAGTTCCGGCGGCGTTTGCGCTTCGTTGCCGGCGCAAAAGGGACAGGGTTCCGATTGCTGCTCGGAGTTGTTCCTGCCCAATTGGCGCGGCCGCTGAGCGCGCTGGGTGGCGATGGTCACCCAACGATTGCTGATCGGGTCTTTTCGGAATTCCGCCACGTGTTAGACCGTTTGGCGCGCATTCGTCCTTCGGACAAGTCCTTTGGCGTAAAAATAAAATTCCGACGAGCCGTGGCGGGTGGCGTCCGGTTTGGTGCGCTGGACATCGGCGAACTGTTGTTTCAATTCCGCGGTAAAAATTTGCAGGTCGGTGCTGATGAAGCTTTTGATCAACAGCACGCCGCCGGGGCGCAACATGGCGTTGGCGACCGCCAGCGCAGTGCGATTCAATTCCAAGCAGCGCGCCATGTCGGCGTCGCGAATGCCGCTCAGCCTGGGAGACAGGTCGGAGAGCACGCAGTGAGCCGCGCCGCCGAGCAGTTCGTTGATCTGGCGCTGTACTTCGGCGTCGGTGATATCGCCGTTGATCAGCATCACATTGCGTTCGGCCAGCGGTTGGATCGGCTGGAGATCGACGCCAATCACCTTGCCGCTGGGGCCGACCAGCTTGGCCGCGACTTGCAGCCAACCGCCGGGGGCGGCGCCCAGATCGAGGACGCCGTCGCCAGGTTTCATGAGGCGGTAATGCTGTTGCAGTTCGAGCAATTTATAAGCGGCGCGGGAACGATAGCCATCCTGTTTGGCTTTTTTGAAATAACTGTCTTGAGGCTTATAGTGCATGGCCAGTTGTACAATTTATGCGGCGAAATTAAAAAGGCCCAGCCTGAGACGCAGACTGGGCCTTTTTAATGCGATTCAAATTTATTTCAGCGCGCGGCTTTGACTTGAAATTCGACGCGGCGATTGACGGCGCGCGCCCAGGCGGTGTCGGTGCCGATCAACGGTTTGTTCTCGCCCAAGCTGGCGGTCGAGATGCGGCCGGTGTCGACTCCCTGTGCGACGAGCTCTTTCATCACCATCTGCGCCCGCTGCAGGCCGAGTTTTTGATTGTAGTCGTCGCTGCCAAGGCTGTCGGCATGGCCTTCGATGACCACTGTCACGTCAGCTTTTTCCTTGAGCCGTTGGGCGGCCAAGTAAACCTGGCCTTTGCCGAGGTCGGTGAGATTAGCCGAATCGAAGGCGAAGGCGACCTGGGGAAAAACTAGTTTTTCGACTTCGACGATTTTCTGCACCTGGACTTCTTTGACGACGATTTTTTCAACCGGTACCTCGACGATTCTGACGGTTTCCGGTGGGGCGAGCGACGCCGGCGCTTTGGGCGGCACGGCGGCGAGCCGAGTCGGGGTTTGCGCTTGAGCTTGGGGCATTGAGCGAGAATAACTTGCACTTGACGCGCGGCCCGGTTCGACGAGCAGCGACGGATGGGGCCGATGACCGAAAAAGGCTTCCTGGGGCTCGGTGGCGCTGACAATGAAATGAAACGGCCGCATGACCGTCCACTCGGTGAGCCAGCCGATCGGATGCATCAGATAGGCGGCGAGGCGTAGTGGGTGGGACTGAGTGTCCTCGTAGTCGTCCCAAGCCGCCCACGCCGGCCGAGCGCTAAGCGCCAGGGCGCACAACGCTGCGCCGAGCAAAATTCGTGAAGCCTTCATGAGACCCCTCCTTAAAACAACGATTAAAAATGAGTTTAAGGGCTACCGTAATCGTTGTCAAATTTTTGTTTTGGCGGTTATTTCATCCTTCTACTTGTAACCGGCCGGTGCTTGGACTATGAGAAGAAGCGATTTTGCCGAAACCAATTCGATAGGTTGAGCGAGAACGATGACTATGGCTGTAAGCAGCGAAAAAAAAGGCCGAGCGTTGTGGATTACCTGGGAGCGGCCACCGCTCAATGTCCTCGATATCGGGCTGTTGCGTGAGTTGGACCAGGCGTTGGTCAGCTGCGCGGCGGACCCTGAAGTTGGCGTTGTTGTGCTTCAAGGCGCCGGCGTGCGCGCTTTTTCCGCCGGTGTCGACATCAAAGATCATAGCGCCGCCAAGGTGCCGGAGATGCTTGAGGTCGTCCATGGCGTGATTCGCAAATTACTCGCTCTGCCGCAAGTGACGATAGCTTTAGTGCGCGGCGTTTGTCTCGGCGGCGGCTGTGAAGTCGCAAGCAGCTGCGATTTCATCGTCGCGGCGGAGGATAGCGTTTTTGCCACGCCGGAGATTCTCGTCGGCTGCTATCCGCCGGTGGCGCTGGCGCGCTTTGCGCGCTTGATCGGCTATCATCGCGCCGCGGAAATGATTCTCACCGGCCGGCGCTTCAGCGCCCAGGAAGCACAAACCATGGGGCTGATAAATCGCGTCCATGGGGCGGGCGAGCTGGATGCCGGCATGCAGGCGCTGTTGGACGAGTTGCTGGGGAAAAGCGGTGCGGTGCTGCGCATAACGGTCAAAGGGCTTCGAGAACTATCCCTGAACGAATTCGACGCTGCGCTCAAGCGCTCCGAGCAAATCTATTGTCAGGAACTATTGTCGACCCATGACGTTGAAGAAGGTGCCCAAGCATTCCTCGAAAAGCGCCCGCCGCTTTGGCGCCATCGATAAAGATTTCCCAAGCATTTCAGGGAGCTAAGCGATATTCGCCGTTGTCAATTCAATTCCCTGTGCAAGTCGGTTTCCAAAACCTCACTCATATGTTAAGTTTTCGCTTCCATGGCTGATTTCGAGGTCAAGATCGCCACCGAGCCTGGTGAAATTGAAGAGGCGCAGCGCCTCCGCTTTGAGGTTTTTAACCTTGAGCTTAACAAGGGGCTTCAGGAGTCGTACGCGCGCGGCCTCGATATCGATGAGTTCGATCCGTTTTGCCAGCATTTGATCGTCCGCCATCTCAAAAGCGGCGACGTCGTCGGTACCTACCGCTTGCTGCTCGGCAGCCAAGCGCGCCGTCATATCGGCTTCTATTCGGAAAAAGAGTTCGACCTTAGCAGAATTAAAATGCTCGACGGCGAGCTGCTCGAACTGGGCCGCTCCTGCGCGCGCAAAGATTATCGAGATCGCGCCCTGGTGCCGCTCATGTGGGAAGCGATCACGGCTCATGCGCGCCAGCATAAGGCTCGTTACGCCTTCGGCTGCGGCAGTCTTTACACCACTGGAACGGACCAAGTGAGCGCCATGTTTGCGCTGTTGAAAAAGAAATATTACGCGCCCGAAGCGCAACGGGTCATGCCGCTGGAAGCTTGCCGATTCAAAGATTTGGCGGAAGATTTCATCATCGAAAATGAACCGGCGCTGTTTCAAAAGCTGCCGGGCTTGATCAAGGGCTATCTGCGCGCCGGCGCGGTGGTCTGCGGGCTGCCGGCGTTGGATGCCGAGTTCGGCACGGCGGATTTCTTCGTCATGCTCGATTTCGCCAAGTCGAAGAAAGAATATTTTAAGCGCTTGGGCATGGCGGCTGAAAAGGGCAATGATGCGCCTGCTTAAGTTAACCGCATTTCTATCGATCTGGGCGTTCTTTTTCGGCTTGGTCGCTACCGCCCATCTGTGGATTTGCATTCTCGGCCTGGCCAACCGTTGGAAGATCATCACCCGCTTGAATCGCAGCTTCACCTTGCTGATGCGGGCGATTCTCAATATCAAAGTTACCGTCGAAGGTGACGAGGGACAATTGGAACGGGGCGGCTACGTGATCATCGGCAACCACGTCAGCTACGTCGACGGCATCGTGCTCGGCAGTATTTTCCCCATCGTGTTCGTCTCCAAACGCGAGGTCAAAGGCTGGCCGGTGGTCGGCCAGTGGAACACCCTGTGCGGCTCGATCTTTATCAATCGCCAGCGCAAAGAGCTGGTCGGAGCGCTGGTCGAGGAAATGTCGCGTAAGCTCAAACAGGAAGCGAACATTCTACTGTTTCCCGAAGGCACTTCGACCAACGGCGAACGGATGTTGCCGTTTCAAACCGTGCCGCTGGCGGCGCCGCTGCGCAGCCGTTCGATCATCGTGCCGACCACCATCGCTTACACCAGCATCGACGACAAACCGATAAACGCGGCCAATCGCGATCGGGTCTTTTGGTACGGCGATATGGATTTCATCTCGCACTTTTGGAAGTTGCTGGGGCTCTGCAGTGTCGAAGTGTTGGTGACGATTCAGCCGAAGATCGAGTGCTTTCGCTACCCGGACAATTCCAATGGCAGAAAAAAACTGGCCGAGGACTGCTACAACAGCGTCCTCGGCCGGGTGACGGAAAACAAAGCGGAAGAGGATGACGATGGCGTGGAAGAAGGCGAGCCGCTGCAGCCCAGTTAGCTCAACTGCTTTTTAATATTCTCGACAAACTCTTTGAGCATGGAGTCGGCTTTTTTGCGGATGATCGGTTGGCCGAACTCGCCGATCTTGCCCAAAATATTCACATCGGTCTCGACCACCAGCTCGGTCAGATTGGCGCTAATCTCTTTCAGGCTCATGGTGGTTTTACCATTGACCGCGCCGGCCGCCATGCGGTCTTTGGCTTCGGCCCGTAGCGCGGCGCGCCAAGCGGTTTTATTTTGCTCTTCGAGAATGATCTTACCTTGAAGATTTAACTTGATCGGGCCGACGCGCACGGTGAGCGCGCCCTCGTAAGTGGTATCGTCGATCTTGCTGACGGAGTCCACTCCGGGCAGCGACTTGGCGACCTTCGGTACGTCCATGAGAAAATTCCACAAAGGTTCGCGGGCTACGGGAATCTGCGCGGTCTGGCTAAATTTCACTTCTTTTTGCCTTTCTTCTTGGCGCTTTTCTTTTTCGCCGCGGGTTTCGGCGCGGCTTTGACTTTCGCCTGTTGGCGAATGTCGGCGAGAGCTTTTTCCAGCGCGCGCCGGACAAACACCGCGGCCATGTCTTTTTTGTAAGCCGCCGAGCCCCGGAAATCGCTCACTGGGTCCACCGCGCCTTTGGCTTTCTCGCCGGCTTCGGCGAAGGCTTCGGCTTTGAGCGGTTGGCCGCGCAGCACCGCTTCCGCTTCGGTGGCGCGAATCGGCGTGACGCCGACACTGCCCAGGGCGATGCGGACATCGGTGATGATCTTATTGTTCTTATCGAGAGTTAACACCGCGGCTGCCGACACCGTGGCGTAATCGTCCGCTGTGCGCGGTAGAAATTTGATATAAGCCGCGCCGCTGTTGGCCGCCACTTTGGGCACGAACACTTCGGTGATGATTTCATCGGCTTTGAGCACGGTCTCATAATAATCGGTAAAAAAGGCGTCGAGAGGGATGATCCGGCTACCGTTGGCCGAAGTCACTTTCACCGTGGCGCCGAGAGCGATTAAGCTCGGCGGCGGATCTTGGTTGGGATCGGCATGGGCCAAGCCGCCGCCTACCGTCGCCATGTTGCGCACTCGTAGCGTGGCGACATGGTGATAGGTTTCCGCCAACATGGGCAAGCGCCGACGCACCAACGAGGAACTTTCGACTTCTCTGTGGGTGGCCAAACCGCCGATGCTCAAGCCGCCATCCTTGATTTCAATTCCGTTCAAACCGCGCACGTTGCGCAGTGCGACTAAGCAGCTCGGGCGCACGAGGCGCTGCTTCATCATAATCACCAGCGCGGTGCCGCCGGCGATCAACTTGGCTTCATCGCCAAACTCTTTCAGCGTCGCGTGGACTTCTTTGAGATTTTTCGGGGTGCGGTATTCAAAAGGTATCATGGCTGTGTCCTTATTATTTGGCGAATTGATGCGCTTTTTGAATCGACTCGATGATTTTGTAGTAGCCCGTGCAGCGGCATAGGTTACCCATCATCCAATCTTTGATCTCTTCTTCATTGGGCTTGGGATTTTCTTTCAGCAGGGCGGTGGCCGCGACCACTTGGCCCGGCGTGCAGATGCCGCACTGAAAGCCGCCGTATTGGATAAAACTTTTTTGCACCGGATTGAGTTCGCCGTTCTTGGCCAAGCCTTCCACCGTGGTCAGGTCGTGACCGTCTGCCATGACCGCGAGGGTCAAGCAGGAGCTGATCATGTCGCCGTCCATCAGCACCGTGCAGGCGCCGCAGACACCGACGCTGCAACCTTCTTTGGTTCCGGTGAGGCCGACATCGTAGCGGATGCAATCGATTAACATCCGGTTGGTCGGAACGTCTAATTCGACCTTTTTGCCGTTGACCTTAAATTTGATCTTCTTATTCATCGTGGTTCCTTTCTCGACAAACGCTGGCGCGGAGTTTTCAGTGCGGACCGGAAAAACTCGCTAAGGTTTGGTTATAGAAAGAAATAGACGAAACTGCAAGCCGTTTTTACACCAAATTTCATAGTAAATTACGACTTGTCGTCGAGTTCGCCGCGAGCTGATCGGCGCCGTCGCTAACTTAGAACTTGATCACCGAACGAATGCTTTTACCCTCATGCATGAGGTCGAAAGCCTCGTTGATCCGCTCCAGCGGCAGCGTGTGGGTGATCATCGGATCGACTTTGATCTCGCCGCGCAAATATTTTTCGACGTAACCCGGCAGCTGCGTACGGCCTTTGACGCCGCCGAAGGCGGTGCCGCGCCAGACTCGGCCGGTGACCAGCTGAAACGGCCGGGTGCTGATCTCTTCGCCAGCGGCCGCCACGCCGATGACGATCGCTTCGCCCCAGCCCTTGTGGCAGCATTCCAGCGCGGCGCGCATGGTTTTGACGTTGCCGATGCATTCAAACGAATAGTCGACGCCGCCATCGGTCAGATCGACGATGACTTGTTGCACGGGCGTGCCGTCAGCAGACGGAATGACAAAGTCGGTGGCGCCCAACTGCTTGGCCATTGCAAATTTCTTCTCATTGGTATCGACGGCGATGATGCGCTGGGCTTTCGCCATCACCAAACCTTGAATCACGCTCAAGCCGATGCCGCCCAAACCGAATACCGCCGCGTTGGAGCCTGGCCGCACTTTCGCCGTGTTCAGCACCGCGCCGATGCCGGTGGTGATGCCGCAACCGAGCAGGCAGACTTTGTCGAGGGGCGCGGCGGCATTGATTTTCGTCAGGGCGATTTCCGGCAGTACCGTATATTCCGAAAAAGTCGACGTGCCCATGTAATGCAAGATAGTGTTGCCGCCTAGCGAAAAACGCGAAGTGCCGTCCGGCATGACGCCTTTACCTTGGGTTAACCTGATTGCGCCGCAGAGATTGGTCCGTCCTGATTTGCAGAACTTACACTCGCCGCACTCGGGAATGTAAAGCGGGATAACATGATCGCCGGCTTTGACCGAGGTCACGCCGGCGCCGACTTCCATGACTGTGCCGCCGCCTTCGTGGCCCATGATCGCCGGGAACAGTCCTTCGGGATCTTTGCCCGAGAGCGTGTAAGCGTCGGTATGGCAAACGCCGCTGGCGGCGATTTTTACCAGCACTTCGCCTTTTTTCGGTCCGGCGACTTCAACTTCTTCGATGGCCAATGGCTTGCCCGCTTCCCAAGCGATGGCGGCGCGTGATTTCATAGACTCTCCTCTTTCGTTGGTTAAACGCTTACCGAAAACTCCTTTTTTCCTTACCAGGAACTCGGGTTAATTAAAATCGCCGGCTGCGATCCGAATTTCCCCCGCGTATGTCTCGCGCCACGGGCACCGATTGGTGGCGCGCCGCAGGGGCGCTGGTGCCCTGCGGAGCCGTCTCAATCGGCGCAATCGTCGTCGTCGCCCGATTACTTCAAAAAAAGCGATGGTGCGATTAACGACACATCGGGCCATTCGAGATTAGTTGGCCGCGAGTCGAAAGAATCTCCGCGCGGCATGGGAGCTGCTCTATGCAGCAGAAGCCCTCGGAGTATCCGGGTCGCGCGACGGACCGGCTCAACCAAGAAGGCGCGGTCCCTGGTTCGACGTTCGTGAGACGAGAATTTTGAGCATGAAAGCAGCGTGAAGCTAATGTTGGATCAAGCGATGGAATCGGAGTCGTCAATGTCAATTGCGTCAATTGCCAGCACTACAGAGCGCGGAGGTCTGCGTATGAAACGGTCGATCACAGCAGCGATGGTCGTCATGATGAGCATGCTCTATGCGGTGTTTTGCCAAGGGCAAATCCTCGGCACGGGGCAGCTCGGCACGGCGCGCCGCAGCCACACGGCGACGCTCATGCAGGACGGCAAGATTCTCATCGTCGTCGTCGACGACGCCAACGGCCTGGTCGGCCAGGCGGAAATCTTCGATCCCGCTTCGCTCACTTCATCTAATATAGCGGCGAGTCCGATCGCTTTGCGCACCGATCACACGGCGACTTTGCTTTCTGACGGCCGCGTCTTGATCATCGGCGGTGTCGACAGCAACGGCTTGCTCGGTTCCACGGAATTTTATAACCCTTCCAGCGTTCCCGCTCCTTCATTTAGCGCCGGCCCCGCGCTCATGCGCGCGCGCAGCGGCCATTCGGCGACAATGCTTAGCGATGGAAAAATTTTGATTGTTGGCGGCGAGTCCAGCGGCAGCGCAGAAATTTTCGATCCGGCGACGCAAAGTTTTTCACTAGCGAGCGGCAGCCTCAACACGCCACGCCAATACCACAGCGCGGCTTTGCTCAACAGCGGCAAAGTTCTGATCGCCGGCGGCGTGGTCGGCACCAACACCACGCTCATCTCAGCGGAAATTTACGACCCGCAAACGCAAACGTTCACTCCCGCAAGCGGCCAGATGCAAACTCCGCGCGGCTTCGCGCTGTTGCGCGTATTGCCGGACGGCAAAGTTCAAGTGATCGGCGGCGACGGCGAATTTTCCATGGAGATGTTCGATCCGGCGACCAATTCGTTCATCGCGCTCGCCCATATTCCGCTGCACCAAGATTATCTCGATAGCATTCTCGCCAGCCGCACGCGCTCGGCGTTGATCACCACGATCATCCAACAAAATCCCGTGCTCCAAGGACAGCCGGAATTGACCGCGGAAATCATCGCGCTGCTCAATCGTTTGGATCACACGGTAACGGAAATCCCGCAGTTGAACAAAGCCTTGATCGCCGGCGGCGTCAACGACGCCGGGCAGATCTTAAATTCCGCGACAATGGTGAGCAGCTCAGCCGCGACGATCACGACCGATAAATTCGACTACGCGCCGGGCCAGACGGTCACAATCACGGGCAGCGGCTTTCAGCCGAACGAAACGGTGTGGATGCTCTTCCACGAAGAGCCGGAGACACACGCAGACGTAACGATATCTTCGGTGGCCGATGGCCAAGGAAATTTTACCAATTTGGATTTCGCGCCAGCCGAGAACGATCTAAATAGAAATTTTACGCTGACGGCGATCGGTCAGTCTTCAGGTTTTACGGCGCAGACGGCGTTTAGGGATGCGCGGCAATGGACACTCACTCTTGCGGGAGCTGGCGCCGGCTCCGTGACGATCGACACGACTTCTGGCGCGAACCCAGGAACCGTCAATGCCCCTGTGTCTTGTGGCGGTACCGGTACCAATGTGACGTCTCAGACAGTCATGAGTACCTGCGCACCAAACATCTCTCTTTCCAACAACAGTGCGACTGGCACGTTGACAGCGACGCCCAATGGTACGTCGTTCTTCGCCGGGTGGAGCGCTGCTGCTAATTTTATAGGCTGCACTACCACGAGCCCGTGCAGCTTTAGTGTGACAGCAGCTAGTCCGGCGCTGACCGTCACGTTCAGCCCTAGAACCGCCACAACAACGACGGCAGCGAACGCGACGTCAACTTTCAAAACAACCAGTCAGACAGTGACATTGAGTGCAACGGTGACGTCAACATCGACCGTGAACGAAGGGACAGTCACCTTTACGGTGAAGGACGGCGCGACGATGATCGGCAGCGCGACGACATCGGGCACAGTCACTGCAGGAAGCGCCAGCGTGAGCTACTCATTGCCGGCAGCTACGGCAGCGAAGGTGTATACAATTCAGGCGGTGTACAATCCGGCTGCTTCGAATCCGCGGTTCAACACGAGCAGTGACAATACCAAGACGTTAACGGTCAACGCTGCGAGCACGACAACGACCGCGGCGAATCAGACGACGACGTTCAGCACGAGCGCGCAGAACGTGACTCTGTCGGCGACGGTGACTTCAGCGGCGGGAACGGTGAACGAAGGCACGGTTACATTTACGGTGAAAGACGGCGCGACGACGATCGGTAGCGCGACGACATCGAGCACGGTGTCCGGCGGCAACGCCAGCGTGAGTTATTCGTTACCCGCGGCGACGACGGCGAAGACGTATTCGATTCAAGCGACGTACAATCCATCTACCAATTACACGACGAGCAGCGACAACAATAAGACTTTAACGGTCAACCCAGCAAGCACGACGACATCGGCAGCGAATCAGACGACCACGTTTAGCCAAGGCGCGCAGAACGTAACTCTTTCGGCGACGGTGACTTCGGCGGCCGGCACGGTGAACGAAGGCACGGTTACATTTACGGTGAAGGACGGCGCGACGACGATCGGCAGCGCGACGACATCGAGCACGGTCTCCGGCGGCAACGCGAGCGTGAGTTACGCATTGCCAGCAGCGACGACGGCGAAGACGTACACGATTCAAGCGACGTACAATCCGGCTGCCTCCAATCCCAACTTTACGACCAGCAGCGACGCCACCAAAACGCTGACGATACAAAAGGCTGACACCACCACATTAGCGGCGAACAAGACGGCCACTTTCAGCAGCACCGATCAAACGGTGACTCTAACCGCGACGGTAACGTCGGCGGCCGGCACGGTGAACGAAGGGACAGTTACGTTTACAGTGAAACAAGGCGCGACGATTATTGGCAGCCCTGTGACTTCAGCGACGATCACCACCGGCAGCGCCAGCGCTAACTTCACGTTGCCTGGCGACACGGCGGCGGTCACGTACACGATTGAAGCGGCCTACAGTGGCGGCACCGACTTTAACACCAGCAACGACAACACTAAGACACTTACAGTGCAGAAGGCCGATACCACAACTGCAACGGTCAATGCCAGCGCTACGTTTAGCAACGCGGATCAGACCGTTTCGCTGAGCGCGACGGTAACCTCGACGGCGGGCACGGTGAATCAAGGCACCGTGACTTTCACGATTAAAACGCTGGACGGCTTGACCACCATCGGCACTCCGATCACTTCGGCCACGGTTTCAGGCGGCAATGCGAGCGCAAGCTTCACCTTGCCTGCAAACACAGCGGCTGGGGATTATAAAATCGAAGCAGTCTACAGCGGCGGCAGTAATTTCAACGGCAGCAGCGACACCACTAAGAAGCTAACCGTAACCAAGGCAGCGATCGTAACGACGGTTACAGTCGCCGATGCGACGTACGATGCATTACCACATGGCGGCACCGCCTCGGTGACAGGTCCTGGCCTTAACCAAGCGCTGACAGTCACCTACACTGGCATCAGCGGTACCACTTATGGTCCGTCGACGACCGCGCCGACCAACGCGGGCACCTACAGCGCGTCGGCGAGCTACGCGGAGAGTGCTAACTACTTCGGCTCAAGCGACAGTAAGAACTTCACGATCAACAAGGCCGACAGCGCGACCACGCTCTCGGGCACCGGCAGCTTTACTTACGACGCTCTCGCTCATGCGGCGACCGCGAATGTCACCGGCGTTGGTGGATTGAATCAGGCAGTTCCAGTTGTTTATAGCGGCAACTGCTCCGCGGCGCCGATCAACGTGGCTGAAACTCCATGTACCGTCACGGCAACTTTCGCAGGCGATGCCAACCACAACGGTAGCAGCGCAACGGGAACAATCACGATCACCAAGGCCACGAGCACAACGACGGTGACCGTCGTTGACGCGACCTATGACAGCAATCCGCACGGCGGCAGCGCAGTGGTGACAGGCGTGGGTGGACTCAACCAAGCGTTGACGGTTTACTACGCAGGCACGGGCAGCACCGTTTATCCTTCGTCGACAATTGCGCCGACTAACGCGGGCGATTACAGCGCTTCGGCGAGTTTTGCCGGCGACGCCAATCACAACGGTTCGAGTGATTCCAAAAACTTCACGATCAACAAAGCGGCTAGCATAACCACGGTCACAGTGGCGGGCGGCGTGTCGTTCCCCTACGACGGCAACTCGCATCCTGCGACGGTGTCTGTGACTGGCGTCGGCGGATTGAGCTTAACTCCAGCGCCGCTGTACAGCTGCGGCCATGCGCCGATCGATGTCGCGGACACCGGCTGCACGGCGAGCTACACCTACGCTGGTGACGCCAACCACAACGGTTCGAGCGATTCGAAGACCTATACGATCACCAAAGCGGCGAGCACGACCACGGTGACCGTCTCTGATGCGACCTACGACGGCAATCCGCATGGTGGGATCGCGAGTGTCACAGGTGTTGGCGGCCTCAACCAAGCGTTGACTGTTTACTACGCCGGCACGGGCAGCACGGCTTATCCTTCGTCGACAATTGCGCCGACCAACGCGGGCACATACAGCACGTCGGCAAGTTTTGCTGGCGATGCCAATCATGACGGTTCCAGCGATTCGAAAAACTTTACGATCAACAAAGCTAACCCAATCGTCACGGCGACGGGCAATACTTGCACCTACGATGGCAACCCATGCGCGGGTAGCGGCTCGGCGATCGGCGTGCAGGGTGAAAGCCTGACGCCGGTAACGGTGGCGTACAAGGATGCGCTAAACAATCTGCTGACCTCAGCGCCCGTGGCCGCGGGGGTGTACTTAGTGGCGGCTCGCTACGCGGGCGACGCGAACTACAACCAGAAGCAAAGCGCGCCGGCGGCGATTACGATCAACAAAGCCGCGAGCACGACGGTGGTGACGGTTGCCGATGCGACCTACGACAGCAATCCGCACGGTAGCAGCGCAGTGGTGACAGGCGCCGGTGGCCTCAATCAAGCGTTGACGGTTTACTACGCAGGCACGGGCAGCACGGTTTATCCTTCGTCGGCCATTGCGCCGATCAACGCGGGCAGCTACAGCGCGTCGGCGAGCTACGCCGGCGACGCCAACCACGATGGCAGTTCGGACTCTAAGAATTTCACGATCAACCAAGCGTTCCAGACGATCACGGTGACGCTGGAACCGCCGTTGAACGCTTACTTCGGTCAGACGTTTACGGTCGCGGCGACGGCGAACTCGGGTCTCGCGGTCTCAATCGGCAGCTCTGGAAGCTGCTCCGGTTCCGGCAGCGGCTCGGCGCTGATTACGATGAATGCGGGGTCTGGAAACTGCGCGATTACTTTCGATCAGATCGGAGATTCCAACTATCAAGCGGCGGCGCAGGTGTCGCGCAACGTCACCGCGCTCAACACCGCGCCGGTGGCGCAGGCGCAGAGCTTGACGACACCCGAAGACGCGCCGTTAGTGGTGACGTTAAGCGGCAGCGACATCGACAACAGCGGATTGACCTTCAGCATCGTCAACCTTGTCAACCTCCCGGCACATGGATCGCTCGGTATCATTGGCGCGCAGTCCTGTACCGCGAGCGGAATCGGCGCCAACTGCACGGCGACTGTGACTTACACCCCAGCGGCTGATTTCAACGGTAGCGACAGCTTTAGCTTCAAGGTCAACGATGGCCAAGCTGATAGCAACGTCGCCGCCGTCTCGATCACGGTCAGTCCGCTGAACGATACGCCGACGGCTAATTCACAGACGGTGACGGCTAACTCTGGCGCACCGCAGTCGATCAGCTTAACAGGGATCGACATTGAAACGCCCGACGGGTTCCTAACGTTGAAGATTGTCACGCTGCCCGGGCAAGGCACCTTGACGGATGGGCTTAATAATATTCTCGCGGTGGGCAGCACGCTCACCGGCAGCCCGGCGAGCGTAATTTACACGCCACTTTCGAGTTACGCGGGACCGGACAGCTTCAAGTTTACAGTGACAGACCGCGGCGACCCCGATGGTTGCGCGAGCGCTCCTTGCTCGCCTGCTTTGACAAGCCCGGAAGCGATGGTGTCGATCAGCGTCACGGACGCGACTGCCCCTGACACGATCATCACCAGCATGCCGGCGTCGCTGAGCAACAATCCTGCCCCGACCTTTGAGTTTACGGGTACTGACAACGTGAACACGGCGGGAGAATTAGTGTTTGAGTGTAAGCTCGACACCGGTGTTTTCCTGGCTTGCACGAGTCCAGTACATTATTCCGGCCTATCGGAAGGCGCGCACACCTTCCAAGTCCGTGCCAAAGACAGCACAGGTAATCTCGATGGCATAGAGGCGAGTTACACCTGGACGATAGATTTGACGCCTCCAGACACAGTGATCGACTCAGGTCCTTCGTCATTCAGCAATACCGCGACGGTCACCTTCACTTTCCATTCGACGGAGAACCGCAGCACGTTCCTGTGCACGGTTGACAGTTTGCCAGTGGCCTGCGGCGGTGGAACCTACACCACCGCCAGCTTGAGCGATGGCCAACACACTTTCACCGTGGCCGCCGTGGACCTGGCTGATAACGTCGATCCGACTCCTGCCACTGCGACCTGGACGATCGACACGTTGGCGCCCGATACCACCATCAACAGCAATCCAGCCAATCCGACGACCAGCACCAGCGCGACGTTCGTTTTCAGCAGCGCCAATTCGCCGGGCGACACCTACGAATGTCGTCTCGATGGAATCCCAGCTAGTTTCACGCCGTGCTCAAGCCCGGCCAGCTACACCGGTCTTGCCATGGGCACCCACACCTTCGAGGTCCGAGGTAAAGATGTTGCGGGGAACATGGAAACCAGCCCGGCCATGTACAACTGGACGATCGGCGCAGTCACGCTGGAGAACTACACCATGGACAGCAACTTCAAGCGCTTCGACGGCTTCGATGTGGTCTTTGGCAAGGGCTCGGGATCGTCTTTAAAGATCAACAGCACGAATCCCGATTCGTTCCACTACCAGATCAAGCTGACAAACAATACCGGCACGCCGATCGGCGCCGCTTACGGCAACTTGGCGACGGCGATCATCACCGTACCCGGTTTGACCTCCTGCGGCGGCGTGCCATGTAGCACGATGATAAGTTCTTCGTTGGCAGATCCCGCTTTCATCGTTAGGGGTAAAAAGGTCGTCCATGTGTCACCCGGCCATCACGAGCGTGATGACGGCGACGATGATGACGACATGCCGGTCACGATTCAGTACAAAAGCAGTGGTAGCTGCGAGGTCAGCGGCGGCTACAGCTCGACGCTGCCGTCGAATGGCGCGCCCAAGTGCATCAAGATCACCGGTTTCTCGATCCCGGTGAAACACGCCGCGCGCATTCGTCTCAACTTCCAATTCCGCCTTAAGGGCACGGACGGTTGGAATGCCAATGCGCAGCAGCTCTTCTACGCGGGCTTCGTGTTCCGCGCGGCGACGTCAGTGAACTTTGGCGGGAACATTCAAACCGCTACCGACGCCACAGGCCTCGTCGGCGCTGGCAAGAAGGCGACAGCGATCGGCGGTTACGCTTTCAACAACCTGGGTGCGCCGCTCAGCGGCTACGCGGTTCGCATATTCACCAAACCTGGCTATGCCTCCTGCACGGACAACTCAAAGCTGATCGCCCAAGAATCGGTGGATACCAACGGTTTCTACTACATCTGGCGGTCGGGCCTGAGCCAGACCAACACTAACGCGCCCAGCTTACCGTCGGGTGTGCAGTACGCGGTCCAACTCTGTAACGGCGCCACGCAGGTCGGCTTGAAGTCGATCGACAGCAAGCTGCGCGACAAGGAGTTCGAGCAAGTGGACTTCGATTTGTAAAACTAAGCCAGTCGATCGATAGATTGGCGCCAAGCAAAAAGGGGGACTCCGGCGAGTCCCTCTTTTTTTGCTAAAATCACCAGCAGCAAGCCGTTGGCCGATCCACTCCGATGGCCGCGAAACCGGGCGTTGCTGTTGCAATTCTTCGGTCATTTGTGGGAAAGGTTAGAGACTAATTGAAGGAGGTGACGCGATGTTTCTTGAAATGAGAACCTATGTGTTGAAACCCGGGATGACGAATAACTTCGTCGAACGGTTTGCCGAGGGGTTGACGGCTCGGCTGCAATTTTCCAAATTGCTCGGACTATTCTGCTCGGAAGTGGGCGGGCTCAATCGTGTGACTCATGTCTGGCCCTACGAGAGCTTCGAAGAGCGCGAGCGGATCGGCGGCGAGGCGCGCAAGACCGGCAAGTGGCCGCCTAAGACTCAAGAGTTTATCGTCACGCAAGAAAATAAAATCATTCAGCTGGCGCCCTACTCACCGCCGCTGCCGGAAAAGAAAATGGGCGAACTTTATGAGTTTCGTACCTACACCTATCAGCCGGGCGCGATGCCGACGGTCTTTGAGCGCTGGGGCAAAGTCATCGGCGCGCGCACCAAAGTCTCGCCGCTGGTTTTCGCCGGGCAGACGGTCATCGGGCCGCTTAACCAATATATTCATGTTTGGGCCTACAAAGACGCTGGCGAGCGCGAGCGCCTGCGCGCCGAAGCGTCCAAGACTGTCGAAGGCTGGCCGCCGCCGACCCGCGAGTTGTTGGTCATGCAGGAAAACACCATCATGACTCCCGCGCCCTGCGCGCCGTTCAAATAAGCCAACAATCGATTCGCTCGTTTCACCGCGCGCTACGACGGCGGCGGTTAGGATTTTACGCGGGAGAGCTCAACGGCTCTCCCGCGTTTTTTAAATCGCGGATTCAATGCCCATGCTTTACAAATCGCTGATTCGCCCCATTCTGTTTCGCAAAGATCCCGAGGAAAGCCATGAACTGATCCTGCGGATGTTGGCGCGGATGGAATTTCTCTACGGCACGCTGGAGGATTGTTACCGAGTCGAAGATCCGCGCTTGGCGGTCAAGATAGATTCGCTGACCTTGGAAAATCCCGTCGGCCTAGCCGGCGGCTTCGATAAGAACGTCACCGCGCCGAAGATGATCTCGGCGTTCGGTTTCGGTTTCATGGAAGTCGGCGCGATCACCGCCCAGGCCCAGCCTGGCAATCCCAAGCCGCGGCTCTACCGCTTGCCCGAAGACAACGCGCTGATCAATCGGCTCGGTTTCAACAACGAAGGCGCGGCGGCGCTGGCGATCAAGCTCGATCGTTTGCGCGCGCGAGGCGGCCGGCCGAAGATTCCTCTGGGCATGAACATCGGCCGGACGAAAATCGTCGAGACCAAAGATGCGGTGGGAGATTTTCTCGCCTGTTTCGAATTATTATTTCCCCACGGCGAGTTTTTTACCCTCAACGTCAGCTCGCCGAACACTCCCAACCTGCGCGACTTGCAGGAAAAAGGATTGCTGCGAGAATTATTGACCGCCGTGCAGGAGAAAAATCGCGCGTTGTCGGCGCGGGCAAACAGCGCGCTCAAGCCGGTGTTCGTCAAGATCGCCCCGGATATGGAATTCGCCCAAGTCGACGAGATCATCGATGTGGTCGAGCAGGTAAAACTGAGCGGCATCGTCGCCACCAACGCGACGGCGTTCATGCGCGACGGTTTAAAATCGCCCAACGGTCCCCAGCCCGGCGGTTTGAGCGGCCGGCCGATCACAGCGATGGTGACCAACTTCATCGCGCATATTTATCGGATCACTCAGGGCCGCCTACCGATCATCGGTGTCGGCGGCATTTTCACCGCTCAAGACGCGTACGACAAAATCATGGCCGGCGCCAACGCGGTGCAGATTTATACCGGCTGGATCTTCGAAGGCCCGGGGGCGGTGAAACGGATCAATAAAGGTTTGTTGCGCTTGCTGGAGCGCGACGGCTTAAAAAATATTTCCGAGGCCGTCGGGCGCGGCGTGAAACTTTAGCGGCGAACTACGCCAGTCCTTTGATTCGTTCGTAGTCTTCCGGCGCGTCGATGTCCATGAACGACACTTCGTCCTGCCAATCGACTAGCGCCAGTTTCTCGCGATGGGTTTCCAACAGCGCGCGGCCGCCGCGGTCGCCGGTGAGCTTCAACAAATCGGGAAACAGCTCGCGGTGAAACAACACCGGATTGCGCGCTTCGCCGTTGAAACTGGGCGCGACGATGCGCGCGTCGCTGGCGGCAAATTTCTCGATCAACGAGTTGATCAACTCTTTGCCAATCAAGGGCTGGTCGCCGAGCAAAAACATCACGCCTTCGCTTTGCGGGTTGGCGGCCCACAAGCCGGCGGTCACTGAAGTGCTCTGGCCGTGGTCGGCGGCGTAGTTGAGCAGCCAAAACAGGCGCTCGTCGGCGACGCGGATCTCCCGGCGCACCGCGGTCAAATCCCGGGCGACGCAAATGATCTCACCGAGATCGGAAGCCAGCGCGCTTTCCAAGACCCATTGCAGCACAGGTTTGCCGCCCAGCGGCAGAAACATTTTCTGCTCGCCCATCATGCGTTCGGCGCGGCCGGCCGCCAAGATTACAGCTGAGATCATGATCTTGATGGGTCCGTTTTATTAGCTCTGGACAACTTCTTTGACCGGTTCTTGGCCGGCGTAGCTGGTGATCACGGTTCTTTCGACGCCGCAGCCGAGCAGTTTTTGCGCCAGACTTTGCGCTCGCTCCACCTGCTCCGGGCTGTCGGCTTGATTGATCACGGCGACGCGGCGACTCGCCGCTGGTATCCCTTTCCAACAGCCTGCTGGATGTTGGACCAGTTCAACGATTCGTTCCTCGGTCATCATTTCTTTTTCGTCAACTTGCAACAGCGCTGTGGCCCGTTCGGCGCGATGGATCCAAGCCGGGTCAAGCGGCTTGTCGAGCACGCCGATCGCCATCAACCAAATGGTTAACTGAGAACTCGCGGGAATCACCGGCTCGCCGTCGCCGGGAATTTTGAACAATCGTGACGCCGCGCCGTCGGCCTCGACTAGGATCGCATCGAATTGACTGGACTGGTTCATGGCATCGAGCCAATCAGGGGGAATGCCGAGCAACTTGCCCTCTTCATTGATCGCCGCGCCGGCGCCGATCACCACCGGCGCCGCGATGTCGGCGCAAGCTTCGCGCAACGCCGCGAGTTGCTCGACGAGAAACAGGCGGTCGACATGGGGCTTGTTGGGCTTGAACATTTTGGTCGTGGTGGTGACGAGAACTTTGCTGCCTTGGTCGCGCAGTTCGCGCGCTAGACGGAACAGCGTCGTGGTTTTGCCGCCGGCGCCGATCAAGGCCGCCATCTCGCCGCGGCGCAAGCCCAGCGCTTCGCTCAACTGCATGGCCCTGTCACCTAACTCTTTCACCGTGGAGATGCAAGCAAAAAGTCTGGTTTTCGTTTTGATCGAGCTTGCGTCCATGACGGCTTCGGCTTGAAAGGGTGAACGCTTTTGGTTAACGTCCGTGCCATGTCACGAACGTTTAGCATCGAAGTGGCCAAGGATTATTTCAACTTCGCGTCGGCGCATTTTCTCATCTTCGCCAACGGCCAGCGCGAACCTTTGCATGGCCACAACTATCAAGTGTCGGTGAAGCTCGAAGGCGAGTTGGACCGCGCCGGCGTGGTGTTGGATTTTATCTCGTTCAAACCGATGGTGAAACGGATCTGCGATGGCCTCGATCACCGCACGCTGATTCAGCGCGACAGTCCCAACCTCAAAGTGCGCCGGCGCGCCAGCGAGATCGAAGTGCGCTATCGCCGGCAAAAGATCATTTTGCCGAAGCAAGACGTCATTCTGCTACCGCTGGTGAACACCAGCACCGAGCTGTTGGCCGAACATGTGGCCAATCTGATCCGCCGCGGCATCAAGCAAAAATTTTCCGGTGCCAAGATCCGCTCTCTGGAAGTCGGCGTCGAAGAGGCGCGCGGCCAACGGGGCATTTACCAAGGCGAGTTTTAGCCGAGGATTAGATTCACCGCGCTCGGCTATTTCGGCAGCAGAAAAATTTGCCGCATGTCGTCGCGCAGTTTCTGGAATTCTTCCGCGCTCGGCTCTTCCATGAAAATCGTCCGCTGCGGCACTTGATCGGCGCCGGGAAATGCCGGCGCGACTTGTGGGTAGAGCACGAATTCCCCGGTCTCGGCCATGGCTTTCTGACCTTCCAACGAGCAAATATATTCGATGTAGAGGCGGCCGGCGTTGCCATGGGGCGCTTTGCGGTTGACGCCCAAGTAATTCACGTCGGCGAGATATTTATTCAACCGGGCGAAGTCGATGGGGCCTTTGTATTGTCCGACATATTTTAAATAGGTCAAACCCAGCGCGGCTTCGCCTTTGACCACGGTGTTGACGATGGGGGCGAAGGACTCGACCATGAACGGTTGCTGCTGGGCTAAGCTCTTGGCGAACTCGCGCCACTTGACGCCTTCGTACTTGTCCAAGTCGGCGAGAAACTGCGCCGTCGTCGTATGGCGCGCCGGATCGGGGATCGTGATCTTGCCTTTCCATTTGGCGAGCAGCAGATCTTGAATGGTTTTCGGCGCCTCGTCCTTCTTGACCAAAGTCGTGTTGTACAGAATGCTGATGGGATTGAAGCGCCACGGCGTGAGCAGCTGATCGGCTTCGAGAAACTGCTTGGGATATTTGCCCGCCGCCGGCGGTTGGTACTTGGCAAAAATACCTTCGGCCTTGAGAATATATTGCGGCCCCTTGTTGCCCTCGATAACATCGAAGGGCGCCGTGCCGACGCGCCACTCGTTGAGCGCGCGGTCCAACACGCCGGTGGTCGAGGCACGCCAGTATTCGACCTTGATGCCGTATTTTTTTTCAAAAGGTTCATTGATGACCTTCATGGTCTGCGGCGGCACGGCGGCGTAGACGACGACTTTGGCTTCTTTTTTTGCCGCCTCGATGTCGGCGCTTTGGGCGGTTGCCCGAGAAGCGCCGCACAGACCGGCGAGCATCAGTAAAGGGGCGAGCGCATAGTAGGTCCGGCAATATTTTTTCATCGTCAGCTCTCCGTGATCGTCAATCTCGGCCGACGATAGGCACGGCGTCGTGGCTTGTCAATGCAACAGTCGGTGTAGTAACTGTCTCGTTCAACCATGTTTTAAGGAGAACCTTCAATGCCATTCTTAATTCGCGCCGAGGAAGTCACCGGATTGTTGACCATGGAAGCGGCGATCGATGCGGTGGAAGCGGGCTTCCGTGAATGGGGCCGTAGCGCCGAGCTCAACGGCCCGCGCCGGCGCATCACCACTCCCGAGGGTGTGCGCGTGAGCGTTCATCCCGGCGGCGTGCCGTCGCTGGGCGGCATCGGCGTGCTCGCCCACGCCGAACATGTGGCGGTGTCGAAGGAAGTGCAGACCTACCACAACATGGGCGGTCCGGTGACGGTTCTGTTCGACACCAAAGACGCGTCGCTCCAAGGGATGATCGTCGGTCGAATTGGGTTGCGCGAAATCGAAGCGGAGCGGCCGACGCCGATGCGCACGGCGGCGACCAGCGCGGTCGGAACCCGCTGTCTGGCCCGCAAGGACGCCACGAGGCTCGGTATCCTCGGCGCTGGCGGCGAAGCCAAGTATCATTTGTTGGCGCTATCAAAAATTAGCAACTTTCAAAGCGCTAAAGTTTTCTGCCGCACGGAGAAAACCCGCAATGAATTTTGCCGCATGATGGAAAAAATCGTTCCCTGCGATTTGCAACCGGTGGCGAGCGCGCAACAAGCGCTGCAAGGCGCCGACGTGGTTTTGACCGCGACCAATTCCAATGTCGCGGTGTTCGACGGCGACTGGTTGGAGCCCGGCACCCATGTGACGTCGATCATGGGCGGCAACGTCGGTTTGGTCAACGCCGGCATCGCCGCCACCAAACGGCGTGAACTCGACGACACGACGATCCGGCGCAGCGACGTGATCGTGGTCAATTCCCGCGAACAGGCGATTCAAGACGAGCAGGGCGATCTTTACGATCCGGTTCAGGCAGGCTTTTTAACCTGGCAAAGAGTTGGCGAACTTGGCGCGTTGCTCAATGGCATGATTCCGGGACGTGTCGATGAAAAGCAGATTACGCTATTCAAGAACAATGCCGGGCAAGGCATCGCGGACGTGGCGATTGCTAGCAAAGTTTTTTCATTGGCGCGCGCGCAGGGCATGGGCATTGAATTCTGACATTGCGCAACGACTGGTTAATGGAATGATCGACACGATTGACGGGAGACAGCCATCTGCTCGTCAACGTCACTGCGCCAGCACCCAGCGCGCGACTTGGTCGTGGCGCGCGAACCAGACATCGGGGAAACCTTTCATGTAGCGGAGCAGTTCGTGCAACATCGCCGACATCAGCGGCCGGCCGCCGAAGTGGCAATGGACGGTGAGATTGAGCAGCGACGGCGCTTCGTGTTTATGCAGGTAGTCGAAGGTATCTTTATGCACGTTGTAAAAATCCCGCGGGCTCGAGCGCAGCGTGCGGTTGTCGGTGAAGTCGCTGTGGGCGATGGCGACCAGTTGGCCTTTTGGAGTTTCGACTAAGTAGGGCAGGTCGGTGTCGTTGTAGTCGCCGTGCCAAATAAAATTTTCTTCCGCTAAGAATTCCGCGGTGTGCACCGTGGGTGCCGCCACCGGGCTGAACCAACCGACCGGCGCTGTGCCGACCGCTTCGGTGATGATCCGCTTACAGCGTTGAATCACTGCCTTTTCTTCTTCCGGTTCGAGATAGGGCAATACTAAATCTTGAGTGTAAGAATGGCCGGCGATCTCATGGCCGCTGGCGTGTAATTTTTTTACCGCTTCGGGAAACAGCTCCGCTGCTTTGGCGTTCAAACAGACGGTCGCTTTGACATCGGTGTCGTCGAGGATGCGCATGAAGCGCCAGATGCCAGTCTTGCCACCATACTGCGACCAAGAGATGCCCAACAAATCCGGCGTGCCCGGCTTGAGCGAAGTGGTCATCGGCGAATAGGGCGGCGCTTTGCCGTCCGACCAGACTTCGAACATGATCGTCACCATGACGGTGAGTTTTTTTTCGGCGGGCCAGTTGGTGATTGTTTGCGCCATGATTGCTCCGTGTGATGGTCGTGTTCGTGTTCGTGGGCAATTCGCTAAATTCTGAAACCGTTTTGCCACAGGGTGGCGACTTGGTTGAGATCGCTCTGGGGAATTTCCACTTCCGCTGCGGCGGCGTTGTCGCGCATTTGCGCTTGGTTGCGCGCGCCGGGGATGGTGATGCTTACCGCCGGATGGGCGACGCAGAACGCCAGCGCCGCTTGCGCCATGGTTTGAACCCCGCCGTGAACTAAAAGGCGCAGCTGCTCGACTTTGGCCAACTCCTGTTTAAACGGCTCGCCTTTGAAACTGCGGGCGCGGACATCTTCGCCTTGAAAGCGTTGTTCGTCGGCGACGGTCATCTTGCCGCTGAGAATTCCTCGGCGCAGCGGCACGCGGGCGATGATGCCGACATTGGCTTGCCCGGCCAAGGGAAAAATTTTCTCGGCCGGTTCCTGGGCCAGCAAGTTATATTCGACTTGAATGGTTTCGGCGCGCCCGTCTTTGACCGCGGCGACGCCTTCCTCCATGGAATTGATCGACACGCCGTAGTGGCGGATTTTGCCCGCTTGTTTGGCGCGCGCCAACACCTCCCACACTTCGCCTCGTTCGATGACGTCGACAGTGGGATTGTGCAGTTGATAGAGATCGATATAGTCGGTTTGCAGCCGCTGCAAACTTTCGTCCATCACCCGGCTGATGTAATCCGCGGCGAAGATGCGCTTGCCGCGGTTCGGCCCGGTCATGACGTTGCCGCCCTTGGTGGCGAGTATGACTTTGTCGCGCTTGCCTTTGAGCGCGCTGCCGAGCAAGGTTTCCGAGTAGCCGGCGCCGTAGGCGTCCGAGGTGTCGATGAAGTTGACGCCCAAATCGAGGGCGGTATCGATGGCGCCGAGGGATTCGTCATCTTTCATCGGCCCGAAATGGCCGGCGTGCACCATGGTGCCGAGGCCGATGACGCTGACGCGGAGGCCGGTTTTGCCGAGCAGGCGGTATTTCATGACACTCAACATAAAACAGCGACGCGGTTTACTGCAAGTGTCTGGTGCACAACGGCTGCAAGCGGTCTGGGAACTTTTTCGCCGAGCGGTTCGTTATGGCCGTGGAGAACCACGCGATTGGACACGACCTACACGCTCTATTACAATGGCCCGGCCGTGACTCGAAGCGATGTGCGCCAGCAAGTAGCAGGGCGGGAGAGATTTTCTTCGGAGATCCTCGGCTATCTCGATCATCTCTACCGGGTGGCGTTTCATCTGGTGCGCAACGATGACGAAGCGCGGGACTGCGTGCAGGAGACCTGCGCCCGGGCGTTCAGCGCCTACAGCCAATTCACTCCCGGCAGCAATCTGAAGGCCTGGCTGACGCGAATACTCTATAATTTCTTTTTCGATTCTTATGCGCGTAACAAACGGATGGTCGCCATCGACGATTTATCCGACGCCGACCAGGGTAAGGATTCTTGGCAAACTGTGCGCACCGATCAAGCGGCACCGGATCAACAATTCTTGCAAAAGGATCTCGGCGTCAAGGTTGGCGCGGCATTGAAAAAAATCCCCGAAGAATTCCGCGCGCCGATCGTCTTGGTTGACATGGGCGACTTTTCTTACGCCGAGGCGGCGGAAATTCTCTCTTGCCCCATCGGCACGGTGCGTTCGCGTCTGTCGCGCGGTCGCAAACTGATGCACAAACAATTGAGCGGATACCTGGGCAAAAGCGGGGCGGATCGATAAGCCATGCGTTGCGAGGAAGCCCAAGAACTGATCACGGCGCGAGTCGACAACGAGCTGCGCGCTGACGAACGAGTCGCTATCGACGCGCATTTAAAAATTTGCGCCGATTGCGCGCTGACGTTCGAGCAGGAAAGTCTCTTGAAGCGGCAGATCCAAGCCAGCAGCCAGGAGGTTACGGCGCCGCTGGCGCTGCGTCGCGAGATCGAAGGCAAGCTCGCCGGCCGTGAATCCAGACAGGCGGCGCGATTCGGCGCGTGGTTCGAAGCTTTCACCTGGCGGCCGACCATTGCGTTGGCGGCTGTGCTGATTGCGGCAGCGACGCTGCTTTACGTGAAATGGCCAGCGCCGAACGTCGGCATGGCGGCATTGGCGACGCATCAAAAGATTCTCAGCGGCAAAACTACTTTGGTTCGTTCCAACGATCCGGTTGAAGTACGGCGTAAATTGGCGCGCGCGGTGGGCGAGCGCTTTCAGCCGGTGGTGTTGGATTTCTCGATGATGAAGCTCTACCCGGTCGCGGGCTTCGTCGAGCGCATCGGCGGCCGCGAAGTGTTAGTGACGGTTTACCAAGGTGAAGGTCCGGCGGTCACCTGCTTTACCTTTCTCGGCGGCGAAACCGACGCGCCCGGCGAAGCGGAAAAGTTCTACGACTCCGACATGCGGCTTAACTTCTACTCGTTTTCGCGCGATGGCCTGAACGGCGTGCTGCATCGCGAAGGCGGCGTGATCTGTTTGCTAGTTTCAAAAATGGCGCCGGCGGATTTGCTGGCCTTGCTGCGCGGCAAATCGGCGCACGCGTGATCGGGTGGGATTGGAGTGTTGGAGTATTGGAATGATGGAGTGATGGTTCGGTCCGGATCGCCCAACACTCCAGCACTCCACACTCCAATCTCCCAGCTCTGATTGACAACCTGGCGCCAATTCCTTACTCTTCACTTGCCCATCTACCCTGGCGCTGAGCGGGCGTAATTCAGTGGTAGAATGCCAGCTTCCCAAGCTGGACGTCACGGGTTCGAGCCCCGTCGCCCGCTCCATTAATCTTTCATCGCTTTATCGACCAAAGATCTGAAGAATCTACAAGTCATTTCAACATTATCGTTGCATCCGCGCACTCGCGGGCTCCTCGTTGCCGTTTCGGGTGGACAATCAGCGGGAAAATGAGTAAGCAGAAACGAGACGTTGGTTGGGAGAGATTATGGCGCAACTGAAACTTACTTTGGCTTTATCGCATTATGATCGGCATCTGCCGTTGTTCGACGGTTCGGTGACGGCGAATGGCGTTGACTTGCAGGTCTTGGAAGTCGGCCAGTCGAGTCCGCTCAAGCATGGCCAGGATCGTCACGAGCGCATGCTGCAAAAGAGCGAGTTCGATATTTGCGAGCTGTCGCTATCATCGTATCTGATCGCCAAGAGTCGCGGCATGCCGTTTACGGCGATCCCGGTGTTTCCCCGCCGGCTGTTTAGCTTGTCGCAGATGTGGGTGAACAAGAACGCGGGAATCAACTCGCCGAAGGATTTGCTCGGCAAGAAAGTCGGCCTGAGCACGTTTCAGACTACTCTTTCGGTGCTGGCCAAGGGCGATTTGCAATCCGAATATAGTGTCCCATGGCGCGACATCGACTGGTATATTTCCAAAGACGAAGCGGTGCCGCTGAAGCCTATGGACGGCGTGCGTATGCAGCTTGTCAAGCCGGGACAAAAAATCGGCGCGATGTTGGAGCAAGGCGAGATTGCCGCGCTGATGGTGCCTCATCCACCCAAGGAAGCGCTACGTGGTGGCGGTAATATTCGCCGGTTGTTCGCCGATCCTAAGACGGAAGAGGCGAAGTACTTTAAAAAAAATGGTTACTATCCGATCATGCATGTGGTGGCGTTCAAAGATTCCGTCCTAAATAAAGATCCTTGGCTGGCGAAAAGCGTCGCTGGTGCCTTCGACAAGGCGAAAAAGGCTTGCCTCGAATACTATGACGATCCCAACTGGTCACGCTTCGTTTGGGGGCGCCATTTATTCGAAGAAGAGCGCGCCGCTTTCGGCGACGATCCGTGGCCCCACGGTCTGAAAATGAATCGCGCCAATCTTGAACGCTTTGTCGGCTATTCGCTCGATCAGGGGCTGATGGAGAAAAAGCTCGCGGTCGAAGAAATGTTTGTCGACACGGATGATTGACCGCGGAGACGTTTATGGCGCTCGTGGTGAAATGTCCAACTTGCCGTAAAGAAGTTTCCTGGGAAGGAAATCCCTGCCGGCCGTTTTGCAGCGAGCGTTGCCGGACCATCGATCTCGGTGCCTGGACCGAAGAGCGTTTTAAGATTCCTGGCGATGATGACGATTTGGACGCGCTGCTGAGCGAATTAGATGACGACGACGATGAAGCTCGTTAGCTGGTTTTTCCCATGACCATTCATCCCAGCGCTATTATCGATCCCAAAGCTGAGATTGACTCGGAAGTTGAGATCGGTCCTTACGTGGTCATCGAAGGGGCGGTCAAGATCAAGCGCGGCACCCGGGTGATGGCCCATGCTTATCTCACCGGTTGGACCGAGATCGGCGCGGACAACGAGATTCATCCCGGCGCGGTGCTTGGCGACGCGCCTCAGGACAAAGCTTACAAGGGGCAGGAAAGCTATTTAAAGATTGGCGACGGCAACATCTTTCGCGAATATGTTCAGGTGCATCGCGGCACGGCGGCAGGCTCGGCGACGGTGATTGGCAATGATAATTTTCTCATGGCGACTTCCCACGTCGGCCATAACTGCAAGCTCGGCGATAACGTTATCCTCGCTAACGGCGCTTTACTCGGCGGCCATGTTGAGGTTGGCGATAATGTGTTTATTTCCGGCAACTGCGTGGTGCATCAGTTCGTGCGCGTCGGTGATTTTGCGCTGATGCGCGGCCTCAGCGGCACCAGCCGCGACGTGCCGCCCTACGCGATCATGGATTGGCAACACACCGTGCGCGGCGTCAACGTGGTGGGTTTGAAACGCGCGGGATTCGACGACAAACGGATACGCGCGATCCGGGCGGCGTTTCGCATCTTGTTCCGCAAGGGGCGGAATTTGGCATTGGCGGTCAAAGAAGTAGAGGAAGTCGGGACGGCCAACAGCGATGTGTTGGCCGTCTTGAATTTCATCAAAAGTTCGAAGCGCGGAGTCTGCTTCGGCGCCGATTAGGGTCGTGGTGTTGACGGAGCGGCGGCGATCTTCTCGGGTTGCGGCGCATCCGGCGCGGCACCGACGAAATAAATCGGCTCGCTGCCCTTTAAGTGACTCGGCGTGACCACGTAGTTGCCGCGCACCGCCGGATAGATGATGTTGTTGGCGACATCCGCGCGACCGCCGCTCAACACGTAACCAATCCCGCCCGTGAGCAATCCCAATCCCGCGTAGGTGACCTTGGCGGGAATGTAAAAGACGCTAGCGAGAGCCGCTCCGACACCGTAACCCGCCTCTTGGCCGACAGGCTCAGCGATTTGATCCGCTGACTGCGCGAACAAAGGGCTCGACATTACGGTAACCAATGACGCTAGGGCAATGCCCTTGAGCAATTGTGTTTTCATGCCCCGAAGATAACGCAGAGATGTGTTACTGTCAATAATTGAATTTTATAAAAATTTAAATTTATGGGATAAATTTATTATTGCTTAACGTCAGAGTAACGGCCAACTTAGTAGTTAGTGATTACAGTCAATAAAATACTCAGCCTGTTCTGAGTAACGATAGATTTTCAGAATAACGTTATTCAATTACCCAGCTAAAAAGTAGCGCTGATAGCAGGCGCGGATTTTTTCCCGACGCTGTCGATAGTCTTGCAAGAGTTTAGCGCCGAGTTTTGGCGCTGAGCGCGGGCCGGTTTTGGTCGCATGGCCGTAGCCTAACGCTTTGGCGATACCATCGATGCGGCCGGGCTCGGCGTCGAAGGCGTCGATGGATTGGTCGCGCTCCAGGCGCAAGCGGTGATCGAGCCGGCGCAGGAATAGGTAACCGTCGGCGAGCAACTTATGCTCTGCCGTTGTGATGATCTTGGTTTCTTGCAGAGCGTTGAGCGCCGCCAAGGTTTCGCGCTGGCGCAGCCGGGTCAAACGATGGCCGTGGGCGAGCTGCAACATTTGGCTGAGAAACTCGATATCGACCAAGCCGCCGCGGCCTTTCTTGAGATTGAAGCGCGTGTCATCCTCGCCGGCAAGCTCGCGCTCCATGCGCATGCGTAGATGATGGATCTCCGCGACGCCGTCAGTTGGAAGTTCGTCGCCGTAGGCAAAGCGTTCGATGATTTTCTCGACCGCTTTGCCGAGGCTTGGGTCGCCGGCGATGAAGCGAGTCTTGATCAGCGCTTGGCGCTCCCACAATTGCGCCGCGCTTTGGTGATAGTCGCGATAAGCGTCGAGCGCGCAGACAATCGGCCCCGCCTTGCCTGACGGGCGCAGTTGCATGTCGATCTTATAGGCGATGCCTTCTTTCGTTGGCGCCGATAAGTATGTAGGAAGCTTTTGGCCGAGGCGGACGAAATATTCATGAGCCGGTAATTTCCCCTGCGGTCCGCCGGCGCTCTCGGCGTTTTCCGCGGCATCATAGATAAACACCAGATCGAGATCGGAATTGTAGTCTATCTCTCGGCCACCCAACTTGCCGCCGCCGATGACTACGAATCGGCCTTTCGTCACCGCGCCAAATTTTGCCGTCAGTTCTCTCAATGTTAGATCCAGCGCTGCCTGCACACAGGAGTCAGCCAAGTCGGCAAGCTGGTGCAACACCGGCATCAACTCAATGCTGCCGCCGAGGTCGTGTAAGCCGATGCGGATGAACTCTTCGGTCTTGTAACGGCGCAGGGCGTTGAGCTGGTCTTCGAGGTCGGTGAATTCTGCTAGCGCGGTGCTAAGTTCGGCGAGCATCGTGCTCTTCGATTTCTCGATGCGGGTCAGGTCGACGCGAATCAAGGTGTCGATGATCTCTGGGCGCTTGAGGAACAGATCGGTGAGAAACTGGCTGTCGGCGAATAGCGTGATGAGCAGCCGCATCGTCTCGGGCTTCTCCGCCAACAGCGTCAGAAAGCCGGTGCGCCCGCCGATGCGGTGGCTGAAATCGGCGAGATTGAACAGCGCCCGATCCGGTGCGCCTGACTTGGCGATCTCGGCGATCAGCGCCGGGCCCAACGTGCGCATGACTTTCAAGCGTTTGGGGCTCGGCGGCGAGTAGATTTCGCCGTCGCGCACGGCGAGCAGATTTTCATAAGCTTTTGCCGGCTCGGCGAAGCCCACCTTGGCCAATTGCTTGGTGATCGCCGGCTCATTGTCGAGATCATTCCAGATCGCGCTCTCGAGGCTGGCGCCTTCGCTCGCGATCTCTTTTTGCGCGCTGTAAAAGAGCCGATCGAAGATGCCGCGCACGGTATTGGTGTAGCGATGATGATCGCGCCAGAAAAGTTCGCGCTCGCTTTGCTTACCTTTGCGTGTGTAGCCCATGCGGCGCGCGTAGGCTTGCTCTTCGTCTTGACCTTCGGGGATCGAGTGGACATGGCCTTCCTGGACGATTTGCACTTTATGCTCGGCTTGGCGGAGAAAGCGGTAGGCTGCGATCAGTTGGTCGCGCTCTTCTATTGAAATGAATTTCAGCCGTGCCAATTCCGCCAACGCTGGCAGCGTGCTCGGCCCGCGTAAACTCACCTCGTAACCGCCGTTGACCAGTTGCAGCGCTTGAGTGAAGAACTCGATCTCGCGAATGCCGCCGTAGCCGAGCTTTAGATTTCGCTCTTTGCCGTCGCTGGTGAGCAGTTCGTTTTCGATGCGCGACTTCATATGGCGCAGCTCGTCGACCGTGGTGTAGTCGAGGTAGCGTCGATAGATAAACGGTTCGAGTTCTTTGAGAAAGTTAACGCCGAGTTCGACATCGCCTGCTACCGACCGCGCTTTGATCATCGCGGCGCGTTCCCAACATTGACCCCAGGACTCATAATAGAGCATCGCCGAATTCACCGACTGCACCAACGGACCGTTGGCGCCGAGCGGGCGCAAGCGCAGATCGATGCGAAAAACGAATCCGTCTTCGGTGACATCGCCCATGGCGTTAATAATTTTCTGCCCGACGGCGCTGAAAAATTCCCGCGGACCGACTTTGCCTTTGCGCCCACCGCTGCTCTCCCCTTCATCGTCTTGGTAGAGAAAGATGACGTCGACATCGGAACTGAAGTTAAGCTCGCGCCCGCCCAACTTGCCCATGCCGATGACGACGAAACGATTGGGCTTGTTCGATCCCGGCGAGTTGAGTTGGCCAAAATCTTTTTCCACTTCGGTGCGGGAAAAACGGTAAGCCGCGTGCAGTGACGCTTCGGCCAAGGCGGTCAGCTCGCGCACGGTTTCTTCCATGGTCACCGACGCCAGCAGATCGCGTGTGCCGATGCGCAGGTATTCGCGCTGTTTGTGGCGGCGCAGGGCGGCGCAGAAATCGTCGAAGCTCGCGGCTTTCTTGATGACGGCTTGGAGATAGTGCTGGTGTTTGGCGACGGTTTTCTGACGAAGGGAAATTTGGCGTCTAAAGAAATCGGGCCAGTTTACTCCGGTATGGATCAGCACGTCGCTGAGAAACGCGCTGCTGCCGAGGAGACGGAGCAGGTCGATTAGCTGCTTGTTAGGGATCTTTATGAGTGTCTGAGGATGGCTTGCGGCGATGAGCCGCTGCAAATTATTTTCCGCGAGCCGGGGCGACGGACTTTCTTCGAGCAGTTTTCGGTAGCGACGGGTGATGACCGACGGGCTTATTTTCATAGCCATGAAGCGAAGCTAAATCCTCGGTCGTAGCATTGCAACGAGTCGGCGATTTCTTGTTTCTCGACTTAGAAATTGCCCCAACTCGTCACCCGCACGGGTGTGATCGCGATCATTGGCCGCTTGCCGATGGCCATGGTCCAGTACTGGGGATATTTTTTGCGCAATCGTTGCACGGCTCGCCGATGGTTTTCGCCGCGGCTTAACACGCGCGCTTTGCCGAATACCAGAACGTAAGCCAGCTTGCGCCAGTCTTCATCATAACGATCGATGACCAAAGCGACGTTGGGATTTTCGGCGATGTTCTTCAGCCGCTTGAGTTTGCTCGGCGCGGCGCGTTTGGGTTTCTCGTCGATGGGCGAGAAGAATCGTTTGCCGTCGTAGACGAAACAGATCGGAATGACGTGGGGCTGGCCGGAGTTGTCTGACGTCGCGAGATGCGCCGTGCGGGCGGAGCGGAGAAGGCGCGAGGCACGAGCCGTGAGGAGCGACATAAAAGGCGATAGGCAGCAGGCATTAGGCAATAGTGAGCAGCAAAGAGTCTCGGAATTCTCCTCTTACTATTGCCTGTTGCCTCATGCCTATTGCCTTCCTAGATCTTAAACTCTCCCACCACATTGGGCGCGAAGATTTCTTCGACGGTGAGTTTGCGCGCCAACAAACCCTGGTCGCCCATGTAGCGAATTAAATGTTCGAGCAAGTGGCGGTTGGCTTCGACGCCGTAGGGCCACCAGTCGGGACCGAAGATCTCGCGCATCTGTTCGCGCTCCCAAGGCAGCCACGGCAGGGTGCAGGCCATGGTGTTCGAGATGTGCATGTTTCTAATCGCTACGTCTTTGGCTTCGCAAAAGGCTTTGTACAGGCTGCGGGCGATCCATTGGTTTTTTTCGTAGACTTCTTTCTTGATCACCAACACATGCATGATCGGAAACATTTTCGTGCGTTTGTAATATTCGATTTCCACGTCTTTGTAGTTGGGGAACAAGCGCTTTACTTTGGGACTGCCTTTGACGAAGCATGACGGCGCGCGCGCCGAAATCAGCGCGTCGATCTCGCCGCTCTCCAACATTCCATTCAACGTTTTGTCATCGGCGATCGGGTCGAGTTTGATTTCCGGCGGCAGGGTGAGCTTGACCCGCTCTTTTCGGCCGGCTTCTTCCTGGCCGCCGGTAAACCAGTGCATGTCGGCGGTCTTGACGCCGTAGTCGTCGTTCAAAAAGCCGCGAATCCACACCGCCGCGGTGATCGAATATTCCGGCGCGCCGATTTTCTTGCCTTTGAAATCGGCCGCCGTTTTGATGCCCGAGTCGGTGTTGATGAACACGCACGAGTGGCGGAAGTAACGCGACGGAAAAATCGGGATGGCGACAAACGGCGAGTTGCCGCGGCTGATCATGGTGACGTGATTGGACAACGACATTTCCGAAACGTCGAATTCCTGATGATGGCCCATGCGCCAGAAAATCTCTTCGGCTTCCAGCGGCACGTAGTTGATGCGAATGCCTTCAGCTTGCACGTCGCCGGTGCGCAGCGCGACGGTGCGGTCGTAGTTGCCGCAGCCGACGGTTAGAAATAATTTTTCCACTTTTTATCCTCCCGAAAATCTATGCGTGAGTCGTGACGCTGAGTCGCTAAACCAAAAAAATCCGAAATTCGAATATCGAAAGCGGCCCCGCGGATCGAAACAAACGAGGGCCAAACAAAACCCAAAGAAAATCCAAAACGCCGAATCCGAATAGTCCGTGCTTGGAACATTCCCTTTGTTTTTGGTCATTTGAATTTGTTTTGGATTTCGTGCTTCGAAATTCGGATTTGTCTTACTTCGTGTCCCAGCGCGAGTAGCGTTGGGCGATGGCGATTAGAATTACCGAAATCAGCGAGATGACCAGACCGATGGCGGCGACTCGGCCGCGCATACCGTCTAAATAGAGAAAATAAAGCAGCGGGCCGAGCGGTTCGGCGCCGGGGCTGTATAAAAATAACGTCGCGCTGAACTCGCGCATGAAGATGGTCACGAGAATGATCCAGCCGGCCATCACGCCGGGACGCATCATCGGAATCAATATGCGCCGAAAGGTGGCGAGAAATCCGGCGCCGCAGACGATGGAGGCTTCTTCCAATTCTTTGTGCACTTGGATGATCGTGCTGGTGACGGCACGCAGGCCGTAGGGCAAAAAGCGGGTGACGTAGGCGATGAGAATGATCCAGATCGTCGCATAAACCGGAATCGGAAAATCGACATAGGCCCAGAGCAATCCTAGCGCCATGGCCGTGCCGGGAAACGCCCAAGGGATGAATACCAAACCTTCGATCAAGCCGCGCCCGGCGATTTTCGTTCTAACGGTAATGTAGGCGGCCAGCGACGCCAGCAACATGCACAGCGTGGCGCCGACCAGCGAGAGGATCAGACTATTGATAAACGCCTTGTGGACGCGCGGCGTGGCCCAGACATATTGAAAATGCGAGAGAGTTAAATTGTGCCAGGTCTGCCAGGTCGGCACGTGGTAGTAGGGGAGGATTGACACTAACGTTAAAACTAAAATCGGCAACACGACTAGCAGGATTAGCAAAAAGAATGCGACACCGGTGGCGGCGTAGCGCCAGGGGCCGAGCTCGATCTGGTGCGGGCGAAAGCCTTTGCCGGTGACCGTAGAAAATGACTCTACTTGGGAAGTGAAGCGTCGATAGAGATAGACGAAGAACAAGGCGACGAAGAGAATGCCGACACCGTAGGCGGCGGCGAGGTTGTGATTGGTCGGAAACGAGCCCAACGCTTCGCGCCAAATCTTCGTCGTGAAGACTTCGATGCGCGCGGGCAGGGCGATGATCGCCGGCGTGTCGAAACTCTCCACGGCACGGACGAAGTTCAGCGTTCCCGCGGCGAGGATTGCCGGTCGGATGAGCGGGAAGGTTATGCGGTGCATGACGCCGAATTCGTTCGATCCCAAAGTCTTGGCCGATTCTTCCAGCGACGGGTCCATGCTTTTCATTGCCGCGGCGACGATCAAAAACGCCAGCGGCGTCAGGATCAGTGCCTCGACGAAGATCAACCCCGGCATGGAGTAGATGTTGAACGGCCCCTTCTCCATGCCAAAGAGCCTCACGAACAGGCCGTTGATCAAACCATTGCTCGGGTTGAGCAACATCACCCAGGAGATCGAAACTAAGATCGGCGGCAAGATGTTTGGGATGATCGCCGTCAATTCAAACAAGCGGCGCCAGGGCGCGTCGGTGCGGATCGTGATCCACGCCAACGCCAGCGCGAAGAGCACCGAAAGTCCCGAAGCGCCGATGCCGAAGATGAACGAGTTCAACATCAGCGAATAGGCTTCGGGATCGCTGTAGGCTTTGACGTAGTTTTGCAGCGTGAAGTGGCCGGGGACTCCCAGCGGCGCGTCGGTGAGGCTGCCGTAAAAAAGAAAATAGGTCGGGTAGAGACTAAGAAAGGCGATGATGCCGCCGACGATGAGAAACACCCAACTGATCGGTTGGCTCAAGAACGCACCGACGCGGGAGCGACTCCAGGCTGAAGTCAGCGGCGGCTCGCCAGCAATAATAGTTTGGTCGACCGACACGAATAGATCCAGTTAGCGGAGAAAAATTTTCTCGTACTCTTTTTTCTTGTCGGCGAACTCTTTGGTGCTGAGATCGTCCATCTCGACGAAGCCGAGCTTGTCGGCACCGGCCAGCGGCGGCAAGATGCCTTTGCGGTTGACGAATTCGCCCAGTTTCGACATCGTGTTCATGCTCTCGTCGTCGAGGAAGTAGTCGATGAAGGCTTTGCCGGCATTGACATGAGGCGCTTTACTTCCCAGCGTAATATAGCTGGCGTCGCCGATTAATTTGGCGTCTCTGACATAATCCACCGGTGCGCCCTGTTTACCGTGAATGTAAGCGTACTTGACGTAGGTGATCGCGACGGGGAATTCACCGCTGGCGACGCGTTCGGCGGCGGGCAAGAGCGATTCGACCCAGGCCGGCTTGTTGGCGGCGAGGTCGCGCATGAATTTTTCGCTTTTCTCCTTGCCCATGATTTTATACAAACTCGCCAGCCACTGGGTCGTCGTGGTGTGCTGGGTCGGGTCGGGCATGACGATCTTGCCTTTGTATTGCGGCTTGGCGAGGTCGTCCAACGATTTGGGATATTCAGTGGGCTTCAAACCAGACTTATTATAGACCACGCCGATGACGACGTTGCGGTAGCGCGGGCCAAGCAGGGGATCGATGACATCCTTGGGAAAATCGCTATTGGTCGGCGAATCGTATTTCTGAAAGAAGCCGTCTTTCTGCATCAGGCGCATGACGTTGTCGGCGGTGACGATCACATCGGCGAGCGGTTTACCGGCGCGAAACTCGCTCATCGCCCGGTCCATCACTTTGGTTGCTGAGGCGCGAAAGTATTCGACCTCGATGCCGAACTTTTTGTGAAAGGACTGCATGATCGAGTCCATCGTGTCGGACTCGAGGGAACCGTAGGCGACGATCTTGCCTTCCTTTTTGGCGGCTTCGATAAGTTTGGCGTTTTGCGCGTCAGCGCCGGTGGAAATGACTAGCACGCCAAACAGTAGGCTTATGAAGGCGGATAATTTTTTGCTCATGCTGCCACGGTTCCTTTATATTACGTTGACGGATGGTCGGCCCGAAGCGGAGCCGATGTTTTCAGATTTCACCTGGTGAGTCAAGCAAAGGTTTGCCGACTGTTGTAGCAAAGTGATTATGTCAGGGGTTAACGGCAACGTAATTATGTCAGGGTGGAAGGATGACAACCCTGACAATGAAAGACGAGAAACGACTAGACGTAATTCAACGAGTATATCGCAGCGAGATCACCGTGGTTGAGGC
>SHYW01000030.1 GCA_009692615.1 Deltaproteobacteria bacterium
CGGCCTCAACCACGGTGATCTCGCTGCGATATACTCGTTGAATTACGTCTAGTCGTTTCTCGTCTTTCATTGTCAGGGTTGTCATCCTTCCACCCTGACATAATTACGTTGCCGTTAACCCCTGACATAATCACTTTGCTACAACAGAGCTGCCTCCTCTCCCTTGACGGGAGAGGATTGAGGTGAGGGTGCTCAATGGATTGTACCCCTCACTCTAACTCTCTCCCGCAAGGGGCGAGAGGATCGAACTATGAAGATCATCGTTGGAATATTTTTAATTGTCTTCGCTAGTGTCGTCTCTGACGTCCAGGCCGCGCAGTCTGATGTCACCGGAGCCAATTGGCAGTCCGAGTGGGAGCGCACGGTCAAAGCGGCGGAGCAGGAGGGGGAAATTGCCTATTACACACTCGGCGATTTCAATTTTCTCGGCGAGTTCGAGAAGAAATTTTCCCGCATCAAAGTCAAAGTCGTGCAGGGCAAGGGCAATGAATTGCTCGCGCGCATCATGGCTGAGCGGCGCGGCGGCCGATTTCTCGCGGATGTGGCGCGCATCGGCAACACTTCCCCTTATGCGCTTTACCTAGCTAAAGCATTGCAGCCGATCGCGCCGGCGTTCATTCTTCCGGAAGTCAAAGACGAGTCGAAGTGGTGGTCGGGCAAGCATCAGTACATCGACAGCGAGGGTAAGTATATTTTCGTGCCGGTGGGCAGCGTGTCGGTCAACATGGTGGCCTACAACAGCGAGCTGGTAGCGCCGGCGGAACTGCACTCGTTCTGGGATCTGTTGCACGAGAAGTGGCGCGCCAAGATCGTCGTCATCGATCCACGCGCCACCGGCTATGGCCGCAGCGGCGCCCGCGCCGCCTATTTTCATCCCCAACTCGGCGGCGAATTTTTACGCCGCTTGTTTACCGAACAGGTCGTGATGGTGTCGCGCGATTATCGGCAGGCGATCGATTGGCTGGCGCAAAAACGATTCGCGATCATGTTGTTCGGTAACGGCGACGATGTTTTGCAGGCCAGAGCGCAGGGCTTACCGGTAAACGTCGTCGACACCGGGGTTTGGAAAGAAGGCGGCATGTTGGAGCCGGGAGCCTTTACTGTCGCCTGGGCGGATAGATCGCCGCATCCAAATGCTTCCAAGGTGTTTATCAATTGGCTACTGTCGCGCGAAGGGCAGTTGGCGGTGCAGCGCGACGGCGGTGTCAACGATTCGCTTCGCCTCGATATTTCCAAGAGCGAAGTGCGCCCGATGGCGCGGCGCAAGGATGGCGCGAAGTATATGGTCACTTGGAAAGAAGAGTGGATCGACGCCGAGCCGATGCAAAAAGTTGTCAATCAGGCGTTGGCCAAGAGCGGTAGGAAGCCGTGAGTGAATTTACCCTCGCCCATTCCGATGGGAGAGGGGAGGGTGAGGGCGCGGACGTGGTGGCGAGGGGATAATTTGAGATAGGAGAAGTTTATGATCAGCCGAGAAGACAACGAACGACTGACGCAGATCAAAGCCGGCACGCCGGTGGGCGACTTGCTGCGGCGTTATTGGTATCCGATCGCGGCGGTGTCGGAGTTGGCGCGCCATCCGACTAAGTTCGTGAAAATTCTCGGAGAAGAGTTGGTGTTATTCAAAGACGCCAATGGCAAGCTCGGTTTGATCGATGCTTACTGCGCCCATCGCCGGGCCAATCTGGTTTACGGCATGGTGGAGCAAGATGGTTTGCGCTGTCCGTATCATGGTTGGATGTTCAACCGCGCCGGCCAGTGCGTCGAGCAGCCCTTCGAAGAGACGCTCAACAAATGCTTCAAAGAAAAAATTAAACTGACCAGCTATGTCGCCGAGGAACTTGGCGGCTTGATCTTCGCTTATCTCGGGCCGCAGCCGGCGCCGCTGGTGCCGCATTGGGATTTACTAGTCGACGATCAATACTGGCGCGAGATCGGTTACACCATGACCGCCTGCAACTGGATGCAGACCGTGGAAAATATCTTGGACCCGGTGCATGTCGAGTGGCTGCATGGGGTGTTTCGCAACTACGCGGCGGAGCGCACCGGTAATCCGGAATTACTCCGTCGGCGCGTGCGCCATCAGCGGATCGGCTTCGATCTCGCCGAGTACGGCATCATCAAGCGGCGTATCTTGGAAGGCGAGACCGAAGAGTCCGACGACTGGAAATTCGGCCACTGGCTGGTTTTCCCGACGACGCAAAAGGGACCGGACATGCTGCGCTTCCGCGTGCCGGTGGACGAGACGCACACGGCGCAGTGGTATTATTCGGCGCATCCCTTCGGAGAAGGCGAGCGGCAAAGCGATGAACAGATGCCGCTCTATCATATGCCGTCGCCGCAGTTGGACCAGCATGGCCAGCCGCAGTTTCAATATTTAAACAACGACGTCGATCCGCAGGACAACGCGATTTTTATTTCCCAGGGTCCGGTTTACGATCGTACTAAAGAGCGGCTCGGCGAATCCGATCGCGGCGTCGTGCTCTATCGCCATCTGCTCGACAATCAGATCAAGCTGATTCAAGCCGGCAAGGATCCGCTCAACATTTTTCGCGATCCGGCGAAAAACATCCGCATCGATCTCACCACCGAAAGCCGAGAAAATTTTCTCACCGGCCGGGCGGGGATGATACAGGGAATGCGGCGGCGCTACGCGCAGCGCTTCAAGCCGTTGGCTTAGAAGCGCCTAGCGGCGCTGTTCAAAACGATCAAGCCATTCAACAAGTTCAAAACGTTCGAAACCGCGTTTCGGGTGTCATTTTTCCGGGCCTGCTTTGTATCTCTCATCATCCCAACGAAATTTTGGGATGGCGGGAATTTTCCAGGCGATTAAAATCGTCACCGCGGTGACCAGTAACCCGCCGAAAACCGTGGTTTCGCGCACGCCGATGAGGGGGATCAGCAAACCGGACTCCACTTGGCCGAGGGGATGGAGGCCGCGATTGCTCAATTGAAAAACGCCCATCACCCGGCCGCGAAATTTGTCCGGCGTGATTAGCTGCATGATCGTGCCGCGCGCCGCGCCCCAGACGGTGTCGGTCATGCCGATGAAGGTCATGAGCAATAATGCGATGGCGAAAGTCGGCGCCAGGCCGAGCAGTGCGAATGCAGCGCCGTAAAGAATCGCCGTGACGATCAAAATTTTTCCCTGATAGGGGCGTTGGCCGACGGCGAGATAAATACTCGAACCGATGACGGCGCCGAGGCCGCGCGCCGATTGTAACAATCCGAAGCCATGGGCGCCGACGCGCAGCACGTCGCTGGCCATCACGGTCAGCATGGTGTGGTCCAAACCGAAGACCGAACCGATCGCTTCCATGACGGTGAGGCCGAGAATCACTGGCCTAGCCACGATATATTTGAATCCTTCCTGAGTTTCCGACATAAAGTGGCGCGGGCGATTTTCTTCTGCTTTCGCTTTTACGCGCAGTAGCAACAGCGTGACGACGACGACAAGAAAGCTCGCGGCGTTGGCGTAAAAGGCGCCGGCAGTGCCCATCAAACTAATCGCGACGCCGCCGAGGGACGGACCGATAAGCGCCGAGCCTTTCCACAGCAATGAGTTGAGCGCGACGGCATTGGGCAGCGCCGCGCGCGGTACTAGCGCGGGAAACATCGCCTGGCGCGCCGGGCCGTCGAAGGCGCCCACCGCGGCGCTCAAAAACGTGAACGTGTAGATGTGCCAAGGTTGGATTTGGCCGAAGTGGTCTAAGATGCCCACCGAGAGCGACAGCGATCCTAAAGCAACTTGCGTCCACAAGAGCATCCAACGCCGGTCGTAGCGATCGGCGAAGGTACCGCTGATGACGCCGAGACTGAGCGCCGGAATCGCGCGAAAGATGCCGTTCAAGCCGAGCAGCACCGCCGAACCTGTGAGTTGATAAAGCAGCCAACTGGTGGCGGTCATCTGCATCCAGGTGCCGATGTTGGAAATTAATTGACCCGACCAGAACAGGCGGAAGTCGCGATAGCCGAGAGCGGCGAGGCGGCCGATGGGTTGAGAGTTAGTTTCAGTGGAGTCGTCGACGGTCATTCCAGAATTCTCAGTGAGCGTCTCGCGACAAGCAAATATCGAGGTGTCATCCCGAACGAAGGTGAGGGATCTGAGATTTCTCGCTGCGCTCGAAATGATAGGCGGGAGGTGTGGTCCACCGACAAGAGGCGACGATGGTTCAGTTCAAATCCCAGTACGCAAAGCCCATGGCGCAGCCGACGCCGGTTTTGGTGCGGTAAAGTGGCGAATATTCGATGACGCTGCCGGGTTTATTGGCCGCGCCGGCGATGACGATCCAGTTTAAAATTTCCGAAGTACCTTCGCAAAAAATCGTCGATGGCATGGCGGCCATGTAATTCGTGTCGTTGGACTTCAACGCTTTGAGAAAGCCGGCGTCGAGGGCTTCGTCGATTTTGGTGTGGCTGAGGCCGCCGGATGCGGCGATGACGACGCGCTCGTTGCTCGGGTATTCGCGAATCAAAGCCGCGAGAGTTTGGCCGAACTGCACGCAGCGCTTGGCCGATGGCGCCGGCGGATAATAGGTGTTGACCATCACCGGAATCACTCGGCAATTATTTTCCGGCACGAGAAACTTGAGCACCCGGGCGAAGGCGTGGCCGAGGCCGCCGTCGTAGCGGGTTTTCTTCGAGTAACTTGGATCGAAGCCATGATCCATTAATCCATGGATCATGGCTTCGGCCATCTTGGCGTCGATGTTGTACCTGGTGCGGTTTTCCGACTTGGCTTGATTCAAGTAGCGCAAGCTCAGACTCGCTTCGGCGTCGGCGCCCATGAAAATCGTGAACGGTGGCATGTTGTCATCGACGAGATTCTCATGCTGGTCGTCGCCGACGACGATCACGACATCGGGTTTGAGCGCGGCGACTTTTTGCCGCAGCTGCTCAATCGCGCTCATGCAACCGTTCCACTTGGTCCACTTGACGTCGTCGGTTTCTTTTTCCAATTCCGGTTTGTCCGGCAGACTCTCGCCCTTGCGAGTATTCAAAAGGTGCCAATGACTCGGATCGAGCATCAATTGTGGGGCGTGGGACATGGCCACGCAACCGACTAGGTTTGCCATAAAGAAAATTCCAAATTGGGTTGGAGTACTGGAGTGATGGAGTGTTGGGTTCAGATCCGGAACCCCATTACTCCAGTACTCCATCACTCCAATCTTCTTCCTGCTTACGCGTGCGCCGCTTTCATGTCGGAAAGTTCCGGCACCGACAAATTCAACTTGAACCAGCTCGCGCCGCTGTCGTCGCTGCCGAACAGGTCGCCGTTGCGCTGGGCGGCGTACATGTTGTTGGCGTTCGCCGGATCGAAGGCGAAGCTTTCGACGAAGCTGCTGGTGGCTTGAGACACCGCGCCATCGAGTTTCTGCCAGCTCTTGCCGGCATCGCTGGACTTGATCAAGAACGCTTCAGCGCCGCTCTGGCGCTTGCGCCATTGTCCGGGTTGGCCGTTGGCCACAGCCGAGTAGAGCACGTTGGCTTGCTTGGGATGCACCGTCAGCGGCACCGAATACTCTTCTTTGAACTCCATCGCCATCGGTGCCCAGTTCTTGCCGCCGTCGTTGCTTGAATAAAGCGCCCGGCCCGGTGCTTTGCCGGTGCGCGCGTCATGGCCGCCGGTGGCGATGAAAATTTTGTTGCTGTCTTCGGGATGGAGCACGATGGTGTGAACGTCGCAGTCGAGATTTTTATTTAACAGCTCCCAGCTCTTGCCGCCGTCGGTGGTCTTGAGCATGTAGCCGACTTGCAAGGCGATGTACATGATCTGGGAATTATTCGGATCGATGGTGATGTCGCGCACATGCGGCTCGACGGCAGCGACAGGATAGGTCACCGTCGAGACCCAAGGAATATCCCACACGGTTTCGAGCCGCTCCCAGCTCTTGGCTTCGTCGTGAGTGACGAACACGTCAATCGGTTCGGTGCCGGCATAGAGAGTCTTGCTGTCATGGGGATCGAAGGTCAGACAGCGCACTTTGCCGGGGCCGCGTTTGCCGTAGCAGGGCTTTTTCCAGGTCGCGCCGAAATCTTCGCTCAGCCAAACGCCGTCGCCGCGAGTGCCGGCGAAAACTTTATTGGGCGCGCTGGGCGACACCGCTACTTCGGGAATCTGCCAGTCTTTGAGCCCGTGATGTTCTTGCTTCCATTTGCGACCATCTTCGCTCTTGAGCGTGACCACACCTTCATCAGTTGCGACATAAAGGATCGATGCCATGGGATTTTCCTCCGGGGTTTGATGGATTAATATCTACTACACTGCGGTTTGGTCGACAAGGTGACGCAGGTTAATTGGCAGTGGTTCTTTATCAAGCCGTTCGGAATCGGCGCCTGAGACTAATAGCCCAACTCTTTATCGACCAAGTTGTTGAGCGGCTCGCCGGCGAGAAAACGGTGCAGATTTTCTTTGAACACTGGCAACAGCGCGGGCCATTTTTGGCTGGTAATGCCGGCGATGCGCGGCGTGACGATGACGTTGGGCAAGTTCCACAGCTCGGAATCTTCCGGCAGCGGTTGTTTGGCGAAGGCGTCGAGCACGGCGCCGGCGAACCATTTCTCTTTGAGCGCGCGCACCAGCAACGTCTCTTCCACAGCGCGGCCGCCGGTGAGGTTGATGAAGTAGGCGCTTGGCTTCATCAAGCGCAACTCTTTCTCGCCGATGACGTTGAAGGTCGACGGCACGGAGGCGAGCAGCAGGACGACGAAATCGGCTTGCGCTAATAATTGCGGCAGAAATTCCGGCCCGCCCAACTCGTCGACAAAGTCCGGCTTAACGCCGGCGTTTCTTTTGATCGCCAGCACGTGCATGCCGAGGGCTTTGGCTTTGCGCGCCAATTCCATTCCCACCGTACCGAGGCCGACGATGCCGACGGTTTGGCCTTCAACTTCCACCGGCTGGAGTTTCTGCCATTTTTTCTGCCGCTGTGCGTCGATGCACTCGGGCAACTTTTTCGCGAGCGCGAAGATCCAAGCGAGGGCGAATTCCGAGAACACCGTGCCGTGGATGCCTTTGGATCCGGTGACTTGAATTGGCCGCGCCTTCACCGTTGGCGTCAGGTAAGCGTTGACGCCGCCGCGGGTGACGTGGAGCCATTTTAAATTAGTCATGCGCTGGACGACTTCGTCGAGGACAGCTTCTTCGGTGAAGACGCCGTCGACTTGGCTAAGCCACTGCGAATCGATGCTCGCATCGTCGCCTTGACGCAGGTCGCAGCCGGGAAATTCTTGTTTGAGCGCGGCGATTTCTTCGTCGGGGAGTTTTACCCGCAGCCAGATTTTTTTCGACATGGCGAATTTCGTATAGCAAGCACACGTGGCTGTCAATTGCGCGGTTCGTTGATTGTGATTTGCCCGCGTGTTACTTAGCCGAATAGTTCGGGCGAGGAGAATGGCGATTCCAAATTCTAAATCACAGATTCCAAATCGGCAGAGCGATGCGGCGTTGGCGAAGAATGTCGCGCTGTCGTGCCGCATTCTCGCTAAGCTCGGGCAGTTCAAAGAGACCACCGGGCATGTTAGCGCGCGCAGCGAAGACGGCTTGAACATGCTGATCCGCGGCCGCGGCAAGGAAGAGTCGGGGTTGCTGTTCACCAAGCCGGGCGACGTTGTCGCGGCGGATTTCGATGGCCGCATGCTGCGCGATAAAGCCGGACTCAAGACGCCCAACGAGTCGTGCATTCATGGTGAGCTGTACCGGGCGCGGCCCGAGGTCGGCGGGATTGTTCACGCCCATCCGCCGTCATTGGTTCTGACCAGCATGGCCGGCATCGAACTCAAGCCGGTGTTCGGCGGCTACGATCCGCGCGCCATGCGTTTGGCGCTGCGGCCGATCCCAGTTTTTGAAAGCAGCCTGACGCTCCATAGCAAAGATCAGGTTCACGCGATGATGGATGTCATGGGCGATCGCGATATCTGCATCATGCGCGGCCACGGCGTGGTGGTGTGCGGCAAGAGCGTCGAGGACGCAACCATCAAAGCGATCAAGCTCGATGCGTTGGCGCAGATGAATTTAGAATTCGCTCGGCTGGGCAAGAGTCCGACGATTTCCGAAGCCGACCTTGCGGCGTTTCAAAATCGCACTGGCAAAGGCGACGGCTCGGTGCAGCCGGTGTGGCGTTATTACGTCGAGTGGCTCAAGCATTGAGATCGCAGTCGATAGAAGTGTCGAGGATTGAAAAATCTATGGGGCCGAAAATCCAAAATTCCAAATCCCCAATCGAAAATCTTAAGCGCCGCCTGGTCGAGGGCATTCAAGTGATCACTGGCGAAGGCGTGCTCAGCGGCTCGGGCCATTTGAGCGCGCGGATTCCCGGGACGGAAACGTTTTTGATCAATCCGCGCTTCGCCGGCGTGCTCGCCGATCCGAAGGATATTTGTACGGTGACCTTCGACGGCAAGCGCATCGCCGGCAAGGGACCGATTCCATCCGAGTCGCCGATTCATGCGGCGGTTTATCGGGCGCGGCCCGACGTCGGCAGCGTGATTCATTGTCACGCGCGCTATTCGATTCTCGTCGGCCTGTTGGACAAAGGGCTGATACCTTTCAACCGTGAGGCGCGGATCTTTTCCGATGGCGTGCCGGTGTTTCAAGACAGCCATGGCATCAACGATTTCACTTTGGCCGAGCGCATGGTGAAAAACCTCGGACCGCACTGGGCGACTTTCCTTCGCGGTCATGGCATCGTCGTCGCCGGGCCGGGTATCGAGGGCGCGTGCGTTTCCGCCATTCAACTGGAGCGCGCCTGCCAGGATCAGTTGTTGATGATGAGTGTGACAGAACTCAAGCCCATGACCGATGCCGGCCGCGGCCGCAATCAAGCGCGCTTGGAAAATCCCTATCGCGCTTGGCCGTTTCTTCTATGGAAGCATAAAGTAAAATCCAAAGCGCAGATTCGCGCCGGGATTCGCACCTTGAAGGAAGGCGAGCATTATTAAGAATTAGTAGTCAGTGGTCAGAATGAAGAAAGACGGATGATGTATCGATGCAATATTTCACTGCTGCTTGTCGTTGCAGCGTTGTTAATGCCGGGATTGCTGGCGGCGCAAGACAAGAAGCTCGACTCGTTTACCATCTCTTACGCCTCGGTTTCCGGCACTCGCGCGCCGTTGTGGATCGCTCGCGAGCTGGGGTTGTTTGAGAAGTATGGACTCGACGGCAATCTGATTTACATCGCCTCGGGCGTTACTTCGGTGAACGCGTTGCTCGGCGGCAGCGTCGACATCATCGCGGCATCTGGCTCCTCGGCGACGGGGGCGGCGGCGCGCGGCGCGCCGATCGTGGTCATCGCCAGTCTCGGTCACATCGCTTACAAACTGATCGCCATGCCGTCGATTAAAACCATTCAGGATCTCAAAGGCAAAATCATCGGCTCGAGCCGCATCGGCGCCGGCTCCGACTTCGCCTTGCAGCGTTTGCTGCCCAAGCTCGGGCTGATTCCCGGCAAGGACGTGCAGCTGATTCCCACCGGCGTGAGCGAATCGGATCGGCGCTTGTTGATGATGATGCAGGGTAAGATCGATGCGACTTTGGGCACGGAAGATAATATTTTGCAGTTGGGCAATCGCGGCATGAAGTTTTCTATTCTCGCCGACCTTTACGATTCCGGGGTTTTCACAACTGGCAGCGATATCGTCACCAGCCGCCAGCTGCTCAAGCAAAAACCGCGGCAGTTGAAAGCTTTTCTCATGGCGCTCACCGAAGGCATCTGGATCGGCCGCAACAACAAAGAGCTGACCACGCGTATCTATCGCAAGAACATGAAAATCGAAGATACTAAACTGCTCGAGTCCATGCACAAGAATTATTTACTCGGTTCGATCCCCGTACGCCCTTTTCCAAACGAAGAGGCGATTCAAAACGACATCGAAGATTTGAGCCATACGCTGGCGCATCTCAAGGGCAAGAAGGCGAGCGAGTTCATCGATATCTCGTTGCTCAAGAGCATGGATGAAGAAGGCTTTTTCAAACGGCTGCACGGCAAATAGCTGACACGCCCCAAACAGGCCGATCTTGAGCACAGCGAAACCGCGCATCATCACGTACGAACTCCCCGGCGGCTGGACTGTGCTTGCCGGCGCCACCGACGCCGATAACGATTATCTGAGCACCGAATTGGCGAATCCCGATGACTGGTGGTTTCACGCCGACAGCGTGCCGGGCAGTCATGTCATTTTACGAGCGAAAGCAGATGAAGAGCCGAGCCGCGAAACTTTGCGCCAAGCGGCGGCGGTGGCGCTGTACCATAGCAAGGCGCGCAACGCGGGGCTGGCGCCGGTGCATTGCACCCAAGCGCGCAACGTCAAGAAACCGCGCGGCGTCAAAACCGGCACGGTTCAAGTGGCCAAAGGCACGGTGCTCAAAGTGCGGCCCGATATCAGTTTCGCCGTGCGCGTGAGCGGCGCGGCCAAGCCGGCGGCGAATTAAAACTGCGAGCTTTGATGCTGCAAGTAACTCTGGCCTATCGTGACGACGACCGCACGCCTGTGATCTTCGCCATTCGAGAAATGGCCAAGCGCCATTACGATCTCGACGTGCGTATCGTCCGCATCAGAGACGGCGACGAATATGAAGCCGCGCTATTCAACGGCGGCGCCGACACCATCATCGAGCATCTCGAATATCTTTACGACGAAGCCGTAAAAGGCAAAAAAATTAGTTTCTTCTGCGCGCCGAGCAAGGGCGGCGGGCTCGATCTGGTCGTGCCGCAGCGAATTCACGGCGTCGAAGAATTGCGCGGCAAAAAAATCGCCGTTCGTTCCCACGGCCAGCCCCACGCGGTGACGCTCTGGCTGCGCATGCTCGGATTCGAAAACGATGTGACGACTGTAATCGTCCACGACAAGGATGTCGGCCGCTGGGGACAGTGGAAGAAAGTCGTCAGCGGCGAGTGCGCCGCCACGTTCATGTCGCCGTTGTATTTGCCCGAGGCGCTGAATGCCGGATTGAAAATTCTTTCGGTTCCCGACATTCCCATCGTCGGTCATTTTGCTCAAGCCTGCTTGGCGGAATACGCCCGGGAAAATTCTGCCGTGATGCTGTCGTATGTTCAGTCGGTTCTACACGCGCTGGTCTGGCTTACTCATCGTCCAAACGACGCGCTCGCAGCACTTGCGCCTGATTTGAAAACCGCGATGGCCGTCGACGACGCCGGCGAACTCAAGCGCCGTTTCGATGCCGTGGTCGGCGGCTTGCAGATCCGTCCTTATCCGACAGCGCAAGCGATCGCCAACACCTACGAGATCGCGGTCATTGAATTTCCCGACGCAAAGGGGCTGAATCCGCTGTCACTGTGGGATTTACACTGGGTGAAAGAGCTTGACGATGGCGGGTTTATCGATGGGCTGGTGAAGCAGCTGTCGGCCTAGTCCCATTTTCCGTGATCGTCATACCGACGAACGCCGGTATCCAGGGATGGTGGGGGAGGTCTCTATCGAGTCACAAACCTAAGAATGGACACCGGCCTGCGCCGGTGTGACGGGATGTGGGAGGCTGATGTATTCCGCGTGGAGTCTTGCCCTGTACGGTTTTGACGTGACGCGTTACGGCTTGTACGCTGCCGATTCCATGAAGCAGCCCTGTGTGTACATCCTTGCCAGCAAGCGAAATGGTACGCTATATATTGGCTTGACATCGGATCTCGTCCAAAGGGTTTGGCAGCATAAAAACGATCTCGTTGACGGATTCACAAAACGTTACGGCGTGCATATGTTAGTCTGGTACGAAGTCTGCGGTACGATGGAGGTTGCGATCACTCGAGAAAAGGCGATTAAGGAATGGCAACGGGCTTGGAAAATTAGCCTAATTCAAGAGGTGAATCCGGAATGGAAAGACTTGTACGATGGGTTGCTTTAGCTGGATATTGAGTTCCGTCGTTTTTCTATTGCGCTGCACGCGACTCCGGTCCGTCATTCCGGCGCAGGCCGGAATCCAGGCGGGGAAGGGCGGAGCTTTGCGTGTCGATAGGAGTCGGTCATGGACACCGGCCTTCGCCGGTGTGACGGCAGGGATATCGGTTAGTTTCCAGAGGTAAATAATCATGATTAGCTCTGAAGAAAACCAACTGTTGACACAAAGCGGCCCGAACACGCCCTGCGGCGAGATGATGCGCCGTTACTGGCAGCCGGTGGCTTTGGCTGAAGAGTTGCCGCTCGGTGGCGCGCCGGTCAAAGTGAAAATTCTCGGCGAAGAGTTGGTCTTGTTTCGCGACGATCAGGGACGGCCGGGATTGATTGGGTTGCACTGCGCCCATCGCGGCACGGATTTGAGTTACGGCCGCGTCGAAGATGGCGGTTTGCGCTGTCTTTATCACGGCTGGCTTTACGATATTTGCGGCCGGGTACTCGATCAGCCGGGCGAGCCGGGCGGCGGCGCCAACAAAGCGGCGATTCGTCATCGCGCCCATCCCTGCCAAGAATCGGGCGGGGTGATCTTCACCTACATGGGGCCGGGCGAGCCGCCGCTGCTGCCCAATTATGAATTTCTCACCGCGCCGCCCGAGCGACGCACGGTGGTGAAGGCTTTTTACGAATGCAATTACTTGCAGGGCAACGAAGGCAACATCGATCCGGTGCATCTGTCGTTCTTGCACCAATATCTGAGTGAAGCGCAAGTGGCGCGCTTGCGCGTCGTGCAATCGGTCAACGCCACCGACAACACGCTGCTCGGTAAAGATGTCGCGCCCAATATCGAAGTCGAAGTGACCGACTACGGTTTGCGCATCTACACGCTGCGCGCCGCCAGCGCGGACAAGCGCTATCTGCGCGTGACCAATTTTGTCATGCCTAATCTCGCCGCCTTCGGCGGTTCCACCGTCGGCGACGGCTACGCCGTGCACTGGCATGTGCCCGTCAATGATCACAGTCATTGGAAATATATTTTCGCCTTCAGCCGCGACAAAGAACTCGACGAGTTCCTGCGCACGCGCAGCCGCTTGGATCTGGGCGCCGATTATCGTTTGACGCGCAACGGCGCCAATCGCTACGAGCAGGACCGCGCCTCGATGAAGACGCACACCTTCACTGGCATGGGCATTAACTTTCAGGTGCACGATGCTTTTGCCACCGAAAGTCAGGGCCAGGTGCAAAATCGCACGGCAGAAAATCCGGTCTTGTCAGACAAGGCGATCATTGGCGCGCGCAAGTTGATTCTCAATGCCATCAAGGACGTGCAGCAGGGACGCGACCCGCAGCATGTGGTTCGCGACGCGCAGGCGAATCGCTTCGGTCATTTGGTCGTGCTCTCCGATGTCATTCCCAACCAGGACGATTGGAAAGAGTACACGCGGAGCCGGCAACGCAAATAAATTTCGGAAAATATTTCCCGCAAAGCACGTCCTGAGCGACGTCGAAGGGGCGCAAAGACGCCAAGGTTTCGGAGATAATGAGAAAGCTAATTTCCTTTTTCTTTTTCCTGCTGACGGTTGCATCGGCCGCCCACGCGCAGGAGCGCTATTTGATCGCCTACGCCGGCTTCGCTGGTTTTCAATCGCCGCTGTGGGCGACCAAAGAGCTTGGCCTGCTTAACAAATATGGCATCAGCGCCGATTTAGTTCTGACTCCCGGCTCGACGCGGCAGATTCAAGCGCTGGTGGGCAACAGCGTGCACTTCGCCCAAGTGGATGCGGTGACGACCATCAATGCCATCGCTCAGGGCGCCGATCTGGTGATGATCTCCGGTTCTCTCAATACGTTTCCATTTAGTTTTGTGGCGCAGAAGGAGATTCGCAAGCCGGAAGATCTCACCGGCAAGAAAGTCGGCATCGTCGGTTTCGGCGGCGCCAACGAACTCGCCGTGCTGCTCGCACTCAAGGAATGGAACCTGCCGCGCAACGCAGTGACGATCTTGCAAGCCGGCGGCGCGCCGCAGCGCTATCTCGGCCTTATCACTAAAGTGCTCGATGCTACCGTGCTAGCGCAACCGGAAATCGGCGAGGCTCAGCGTCAGGGCATGAACGTGTTGGTGCATATGCGCGACATGAAGACCGCGGCGTTTCCGATGAACGTCATGGTGGTGCGCCGGTCGTTTCTGCAACAAAACCGCGAGCTGGTGAAACGCTATCAGCAGGCTTACGCCGAGGCGACCTATCAGTTGATCAACAGCAAGGACAAAGCCACCGCGGTGCTGACCAAATGGTTGCAGCAGAAAAATCCCAGGGCGATTGATGAGACCTATCAATACGTCGCCAGCAGTTTCGCCTTTCCGACGCGCGTTTCGCCGCAAGGGATTCGCAATACATTGGAAATGGTCGCCGAGCGCACTCCCAAGATCGATCGCAACGTCGCCAAGTATGTCGACGAGTCGATCCTCGACGAATTGGAAAAAGAGGGGTTCTTCAAACGCATTACCGGGAAGTGATGCGCGAGCCCTTTTCCTCCCCCGTGATGCGGGGGTTGCACTAAACGCAGCGACCGTAGGGAGGTCTGATGCTAGCCAAAATTCAACACGCCGCCATCGTCAGTGAAAATTTCGTGCGCGAAGCGAAGTTTTTCGAAGCCGCATTCGGCATGAAGCGCTCGAAGCCCGGCTCCGAGGAAGAGCAGAAGGCGATTCGCACCAACTACGCGGTCAGCGTCAGCGACGGTAACGTCGGTGTGACGATCATCGGCCGCAAACCCGGCTACGTGCCGGGGCTGCACCATTTCGGCGTCGATGTCGACGACGTCGGCGAAGCGATGGCGCGGATCAAGAAAAAATATCCCGAAGTCGCCGTGCTCAAGCGGCCGTCCAATCGTCCCTTCGCGACCTACGGGGCGCACGATCCCGAGGGAAATTATTTCGACTTGACTCAAGAGGGAATGCCGAACCGGCGGGATGTTTATACGGAACAGCAACACGAGCAGCCGCGGCGGATTCATCACATCAAGTTGCGCGTGATGAACGCGCCGCGCATCGCCGAGTTCTATCGCGACCTGTTCGACATGCGTGAAGAAGACAAGGCACTCGAAGACCCAAACTTTTATCTCACCGACGGCCAGGTGCGCTTGATCGTCGCGCCCTGGAAGATGAGCGACTTCGAAGGCGCCGGCATCGACCGGCCCGGCATCGAACATATCGGCTTCAAAGTCGAAAGCATCGAAGCGGTCAAGAAAGAGTTGGCCGCGCTGCGCGCAGCCGATCCAGAAATGCGCGAGCGCATCATCGCCGAGCCGAGCGAAGCCGAACGGCGCGTGGCTTTAATTGCGTCGTGCCGCCACGGGCAGTTTCAGTGTTCGAGTCCCGATGGGTTGTTTGTCGATGTTTTGGAGCAGCACTAACGAACGGTTGAGTAGTGGTTCAGTTTCGCCGGAATCTGTAGGGGCGGACCTATGTGTCCGCCCGTTCGGAGGGCCGACACGCAGGTCGGCCCCTACAGTGAGATGCGATGTTAAAAACAAACTGAACCACAACCGACGGTTGGCTCAATTGTCATTGCTGTGGGTAATTGTGCTGTTCTACATAAGGTGAATTCACGGGGAACTCGACCGTGCCAAAACTAGAAAGGCCGCATTTTACAGCCGCCGAATATTTGTCTATGGAGCGTGCTTCGAGCGAGAAGCATGAGTATGCTTTCGGCGAGATCTTCGCGATGACCGGCGCGTCGCTGCGGCACGTCGCCATTGTCGGTAACATTGCCAGTGAATTGCGCAATCAACTGCGGCAACGCCCCTGCCAAGTTTACTCGATGCACCTACGGGTTTGCGTCGACCGGAACCATCGCTACACCTATCCGGATGTCGTGGTGTGTTGCGCTCCGGCGCAGCTTTTGGATGAGACGCTGGACACTTTGCTCAACCCCGAACTGATCGTCGAAGTTCTTTCTGAATCGACCCGTAACTACGACCGCGGCGACAAGTTTCAGCAGTACCGTGGCATTCCTTCTTTCCGCGAGTATCTGCTCGTCGATCAAGCAAAGGTTCATGTCGAGCGCTATTCAAAGCAAAGCGATGGCACCTGGTCGCTGTGAGAAACCGACCTGATCGATGACGTGGTGCGGCTGGAATCGGTCGGCGTCGCGCTGGCAGTCTCGGAAATTTATTTCAAGATCGATTTCGAACGGCCGCTGTAAGAGTTAGTCCCCCTCAGTTTTCATCTCCGGCTCCTTCAACACATGCTCCACCAGCCGCGACAACTCTTCGTAGGGCTGCGCGCCGACCATCAGATATTTTCCTGCTAAAAACGTTGGCACGCCGTTGATGCCGAAAGACGCGCAGCGTTTCCAATCTTCATCCACGGCGTCTTTGTATTTGCGGCTGAGGAGCACGTCGGTGGCTTCGTCTTTGGGCAGGTCGTTGCGTTCGGCGACTTCCGCCAGCACTTCGATTTTGCCGATGTTTTTCACGTCGACAAAATAGGCGCGGAACAGTGCGTTGGCGACTTCTTCGGCTTTGCCTTTGGTTTCCGCCCATGCTGTCAATTCCTGCGCCAGCCGGCTGTTGAAGGACATGTTGCGTTCGGCGTTGAACGGCAAACCTTCGCGCTCCATGTTCACTTTCATCTTGCCGTTGCGCGCGATGATTTCCGGGCCGCGCACGCTGCCTTCTTCCGGCGTTTCCGGATGGAGCGGGAAGTTGGTGAATTTGATTCCTAGACCGTATTCGTTTTTGAGTTTCTCGACACGCCCGGTGACGAGGTAGCACCAGGGTCAAACGAAGTCGGAAAAGATTTCTAATACTAAGGGTTCGGACATACAGACCTCCAGTTCAAAACGTTCCAGCCGTGCAATCTGTTAAAACGGATTCTACGGTCGATGCTCGGTGGAAGTCAAAGGCTTTTTCGCCGGCTAATTTGACTTTCACCGATGCGCTCGGATAGTTTCACACCATGCCATTTTTGCAAATAGACGGTTACGTTCATCACTACGAGATTGACGGTGGCAAGGACAAGCCGGCGCTGCTATTCGCCAATTCCCTCGGCGGCGATCTGCGCATTTGGGACGGCGTTGCTTCACGTTTGTTACCGCACTTTCGCATCGTGCGTTACGATCTGCGCGGCCATGGGCTGACCGAAGCGCCGCCGCCGCCGTATTCGGCTGACGACCTGGCGCGGGATGTGGGCGGCTTGCTCGACGCGTTGGAAATCAACGACGCAATAATTTGCGGCGTATCGGTCGGCGGCATGATCGCCCAGGCGTTCGCGGTGAATTATCCCGCGCGCGCGCGCGCGCTGGTGCTCTGCGATACCGGCGCGAAAATCGCGACGGCCGAAGCCTGGCAGCAGCGCATCGACAAGGTGCGCGCCGACGGGGTGGCTTCGCTCGTGCAAATGACCATGGAGCGTTGGTTTTGCGCCGGCTTTCGCGAGCGCTGCGCGCTCGACGTGCGCGGTTATTCGCTCATGCTGCGGCAGACTTCGCCGGACGGTTATGTCGGAACTTGCGCGGCGCTGCGCGATACCGATCTGCGCCAGGCTGTGACGCAAATCAAAAAGCCGACACTGGTGCTGTGCGGCGCGGAAGATATCGGCACGCCGCCGGAGTTGGGCCGCGAGTTGGCCGGTTCGATTCCCGGCGCGCAGTTTTGCTTGATCGACAAGGCGGCGCATCTGCCTTGCATCGAGCAACCGGCGGCGGTGGCCGAGCGCATGATGGAGTTTTTTCGGGAGGTAAAAATTGTCTGACGAACTTTTCGACAAAGGCATGGTGGTGCGCAAAGCGGTGCTCGGCGAAGAATACGTCGCGCGCGCCGAAGCGAACAAGACCGAGTTCGACCTTGACTGGCAGAATTACGTGACCGAGCACGCCTGGGGCGCGGTGTGGACGCGGCCGGGATTGGAACAACGCACGCGCAGCATGTTGACCATCGCGATGTTGGCATCGCTTGGCAGATTGGACGAACTCGGCGCGCATATCCGCGCCACGCGCAACACCGGTGTGACGAAAGAGGAAGTGAAAGAAGTGCTGCTCCAAGTCGCCGTCTACGCCGGCGCGCCGGCGGCGAACTCGGCATTCGCCATCGCCAAGCGGGTTTATAAGGAGATGGAAGGAAAGACGTAATTCACTACTCACCACGAAGACGCGAAGGACACGAAGTTCGGAGAATAATTTATCCAAAACCTTCGTGTCCTTCGTGCCTTCGTGGTGAAAAAATCAGAGGAATAATTACGATGCAAATAAAACCGTACAACCCGCGCGACTGGCGCTCCCATCCGCCTTACAGTTTCAAAGCCTACGGCTCGTCGGTCAAACGCGGGCCGCTCAAGAAATTAATTCCGCTTACGCAAACTCTGTCCGAGATCACCGGGCCGTTGTTCAGCGATATCAAACTGGAGCCGGGCGAGGACGATCTGACGCGCAATGCCGACACCGGCAAAGAGGCGATGGGTGAGCGCATCATCGTGGTCGGCCGGGTGTTGGATGAAGACGACAAGCCGGTGCCCAATACTTTGATCGAAATTTGGCAGGCCAACGCCGCCGGGCGCTACGATCATCCGGTGGATCAACATAACGCGCCGCTCGATCCGAACTTCACTGGCACGGGGCGCTGCGTGACCAATGACAAGGGCGAGTATCGTTACTTGACGATCAAGCCCGGCGCTTATCCTTGGTTGAATCACCCCAACGCGTGGCGGCCGGCGCATATTCATCTGTCGTTGTTCGGGCCGAGCTTCGTGACGCGGCTGGTGACGCAATTCTTCTTTCCCGGCGATCCCTTGATTCCGCTCGATCCGATTTTCAATTCGGTGCCGACCAAAAGCGGCCGCGAGCGGCTGATGTCGAGCTATGCGCACGACGTGAGCGAGCCCGAGTTCGCCTTGGGCTATCGCTTCGATATCGTTTTGCGCGGCCGGAAAGCAACGCCATTCGAGGGACCGCAATGAGCAAGCAAACACCTTCGCAAACCGTCGGCCCGTTCTACGCCATCGGCCTGACGCGCCAGCCGATGAACGTCATGACGGCCGATTCGACCCCAGGCGAGCGCATTCGTATCGAAGGACAAGTCTTTGACGGCGACGGCGTGGTGATCCCCGATGTCATGGTGGAGATCTGGCAGGCCAACACCTACGGCCGCTACAATCATCCCGATGACAAGCAGGAGAAACCGCTCGATCCGACGTTTACGGGTTGGGGCCGTTCGGGCACCGATGAAAAATGTTTCTACAGTTTTGAAACCATCAAGCCGGGCTCGGTGCCGGGGAATGACGAGAGCGTGCAAGCGCCGCACGTGAATGTCGTCGTATTTGCCCGCGGCATGTTGGTGCACGCGTACACACGCGTGTATTTTGCCGACGAGCCGGCGAATGATAGTGATGCAGTTCTGAATTCGATTAAGAACAAACAGCGGCGCCAGACTTTGATTGCCGTGCCCGGAATGGAGAACGGCAAAACAGTTTATCGATTCGACATTCGGCTGCAGGGCGATGGCGAGACGGTTTTTTTCGATATGTGAATTGGTTTTATCTCGGTGCGTTTCGGCCTCTCCCGCTGGGAGAGGATTGAGGTGAGGGCAAAGCGGCATGCGCGCAAGGGCGACCGCCGGTCGCCCCTACAAGAGCCCTCAACCTAGCCCTCTCCCAGCGGGAGAGGGAACCGGTGGATGGGTTTTCGGAAGAGATTCGGATTGTGAGGAATTGTCGCTTCTGCCAATGAGTTTACTCGATTCAACTATTTTCGCGCCGCTGTTTGGCGATGATGAGATCAATCGGCTCTTCAGCGACCCTGCGTATGTTCGCGCGCTCGTCGAAGTCGAAATCGCGCTCGCGCGCGCTGAAGCTCATGTCGGTGTGATTCCCGCCAGTGCCGCCGAGCAGATTGATAAAGTTGCCGCGGATAAAATTGATCTCGCGGCTTTGGCGGCGGGGACTGTGCGTTCCGGCTTTCCGATCATCGCGTTGGTGCAGGAGTTGCGCAAGCAAGTTTCCGCCGATGCCGCGCCTTATGTTCACTGGGGCGCGACGACGCAGGACATTGTGGATACGGCTTGCGTGTTGCAGCTGCGTGCCGTCATTGAGTTGATCGGCAAGCGGATTAGCGAAATTGTTCGCAACTTGAGCGTGCTGGCGGAGCGGCATCGTTCGACGGTGCTCGCCGGACGGACCCATAGCCAGCAAGCGTTGCCGATTACCTTCGGCTTGAAAGTGGCCGGTTGGCTGGCGCCGCTGCTGCGCCACGTTGTGCGATTGCAGGAAATGCGACCGCGCTTGCTGGTCGTCCAGTTCGGCGGTGCGGCTGGAACGTTGGCGGCGCTGGGCGACAAAGGTTTGGCGGTGACGCAAGCATTGGCGAGCGAATTGAAATTGGCCACGCCGCTGACGCCATGGCACACCCAGCGCGATTGTTTCGTTGAATTCGCCGGCTGGTTGAGTTTGCTCACCGGCTCGCTCGGCAAGATGGCCCAGGACATTATTCTTCTGGCGCAGACGGAAGTGGGCGAAGTCGGCGAGTCGGGCGAAGCGGGCCGCGGCGGCAGCAGCACCATGCCGCAGAAGTCCAATCCGATAACCAGCGAGTTGATCGTCGCCGCGGCGCGCATGAATGCGTCGTTGCTGTCGGCGCTGCACAACGCGCAGATTCAGGAACAGGAGCGCGGCACCCATGGCTGGCAAGTGGAATGGCTGACGTTGCCACAGATGATTCAGCTGACCAGCGGCGCTTTGAAGCACGCGGATTATCTGGCAAAGAATTTACAGGTTGATGCACAAGCGATGCGGGCGAACATTTCACGCGCTAACGATGTTGTCCTCGGCGAAGCGGCGGTGTTCGCTTTGGCTATAACGATGCCGCGCGCACAGGCAGAGGAATTAGTAAAAAAAGCCTGCGCCATCGCCGTGTCGGAGAACAAATCGCTCATCGATGTGGTCAAGAATCTCGCCGGAGATTCGGTTACATCGATCGACTGGCAGGCATTGGCAAGACCGGAAAATTATCTCGGCGAGAGTGAGAAGTTGATCGACAGAGTTTTGGCATTCAGCAAGAAAATCGGATGACGAATTAAAATTGTCGACAGGTGTTCCGAATTTTGAATAGGAGGCAGAGAGGGGTTTCTAGGCGCCGTGAAAAATCCCCCTCGATCCCCCTTTGAAAAAGGGGGAAGTCGGATCAAGAAAATATAAGAGTGTGACTTAGACTATTTCCTATGAACTACGAATCCCCTGCAACGTTGACGGAATTAATAGCTGGGCGCGCCAAGCGCCATCCGGACAAGCTTGCGCTGATTTTCAAAGACCGTCGTTGGAGCTATGGCGAGTTGCAACGGGAAGTGGACCGCGTGGCCAATGGCTTGCTGCGCGTGGGAGTGAAGAAAGGCGACCGCATCGCGTTTTTTCTGCCCAATTGCGGCGAGTTTCTGTTCTCGGTGTTCGCTGTCACCAAGATCAGCGCGGTGTTCGTGCCGCTCAATCCGCAGTACATCGCCGAAGAAGCTGAATATGTGTTGCAACACTCCGAGGCGTCCATCGTGCTCACTTCGCCCGAGCTGTTGCCGTTGATCGAATCGGTGCGCGGTAAACTCGCCAAACTCAAGCAGGTGATCGTCACCGGCGCGGGGGAATTTGCCGGCGCGCTTTCCTGGGACAAGTTTTTATCCGGCGTGGCGGACGCGGCGCCGAGCATTCCTCTCGATCCGGAAGAGTTGGCATCGATCACCTACACTTCCGGCACCACCGACCGGCCCAAGGGCGTCATGCTGTCGCAGTACGCTTATGCCTTCGCGCCGCGCATGCGCGCGCTGGGTTTGGGCTGGAACGAGAACGATCGCGTGCTCTGCGTGCTGCCGCTGTTTCACGTCAACGCGCTGTGCCACACCTGCATCGCCATGCTGTCGGTGGGCGGCAGCATCGTGCTGACGGAAAAATTCAGCGCGTCGCGTTTCTGGGACGAGGTGCGCGAGCATGGCGTGACGACATCGAGTTTGATGCGGACGATCCCGCAGATTCTGCTCGCCCTGCCGGAGAAAGCCGACGACGGCGACAATCCGCTGCGGCTGATCGTTACACTCTTGTCGCTCGAAATGCATCTACGTTTCGAAGAGCGCTTTAAGCTTACAGGCGTGCCTTCCTACAGTCTCACCGAAGATATTCTCAGCGTCATCGGCCCGCAGAATATGCCGAAGGAAAAACTCGGTAGCTGCGGCGTGGTGCTGGCGCCGGAGGTGCATCGTGTGGCGATTCACGACGAGGAGGGCCAGGCGCTGCCGACGGGCAAGGCCGGTGAGATCGTCAAGCAGAGCCCGACGGTGATGCAGGGTTATTATAAAAATCCCGAAGCGACGGCGAAGGCTTTGAAGAATGGCTGGCTCTACACCGGCGATCTCGGTTATCTCGACGCCGACGGTTATCTCTACTTCGTCGATCGCGTGAAAGACATGGTGCGGCGCGGCGATGAGAATATTTCTTCGGAGGAAGTGGAGCGAGTTTTGAATTCGCACCCTGATGTCGCCGAGTCGGCAGTGATCGCGGTTCCTGATTTGATTCGCGGCGAGGAAGTGAAGGCCTACATCGTCCTCAAGTCGGGCGCTGCGCCGAGCAGCGTGCCCGCTGAAAATATCTGGAACTTTTGCAAGCCGCACTTGGCCGCCTACAAAGTGCCGCGTTATGTCGAATACCGCGACGAGCTGCCGAAAACGCCGAGCTCGAAGGTGCAGAAAAATATTTTGCGCGATGAGAGCAAGCAGGGCGGCGGGCAAGTCTTCGACCGGCTTGCCAGTCAGTCAAAATAATTTGCCGTTGGGATCTTCTGCGGTTTCTCCTGAATAGACGATTCTGGTTGCGTCGACCTGCGCGAAGTTTGGCAGTTGATGTTCGTGGCAGCTGTCGTCGCGGATATGCTGGACGTTCCAGCCGCGTACGAGAAAGGCGTCGGCGAGCAATTGTCGGTGGCAGCGCCAGTGCACGGCTTCGGCGCACATGATTGCGATGCGCCGTTGGTTCGCGAGCGGTTCAAGCTCCCGCATGATCCGTGCGAACTTTTCCGTCAGCATAAAATCGGCGTAGGCACGAAAGGTGGTCACTCGCCAAGTGCTATTCAACGAGTTTGGGTCGGCTTTGCGAAAGCCGCCCAAGTCTTGGCGCCAGTTATAAACAATGCCGTTCGCTTCGAGTGAGACGGCGAGCGTTTCGCGGTTGAAGTGGGGATGGCGACGCGACATCGGCCAGCGGCGCACGTCGACCAGCAATTCAATTCGATGCGCGTTCAGCAGTTCGATGAAATCTTGGATTGTCCGCGTCGAGTGGCCGATGGTGTGAATCGCATGCGCCTCGCCGCAAAATTTATTCTGCACTACTTCGCTCATCGGCTGTTACCCATGCACAGGGATGCTATCATCGCGCCATGTGGCATTCGATCCCGCTGACGTTTTTTTGGTTTACCTATTTCGGCTCTCTCGGAATATTTTTTCCATATTTCAGTCTCTATCTGCGCGAGAATGCCGGCTTGTCGGGAAGTGAGACGGGAATGATTCTGGCGATCTCACCGCTCGTCGGTATGATCGCCCAGCCGTTTTGGGGACATATGGCGGACCGCACCGGCGCGCGCACGCGCACGTTGGCGTTTCTCACCTTGGGCACGGCGCTCGGCTATCTCGGACTCGGCTATGCGCAGGGTTTTGCGGCCGTCGTGCTCGCGACCGCGGCCCTCGCTGTCGTCGGCACGGCGGTCTTTCCGCTGATGACTTCGGTGAGCTTAGCGATTCTGCGCGACGCGGGACGCCACGCCTTCGGCCGCGTGCGCGCTTGGGGCACCATCGGCTATTTCATTCTCATCCTGGTTTTTCCCGTAGCGCTGGCGAGTTATCAACCGGCGCTTCAAGTGGGCGCGAGCCTCAAGCCAGCTTCACAGCCGGGACTCGGCCTGATGTTTCCTTTGACCGCGGCGCTGGTTTTGATTGCCGCATGCGTCGCCTTTCTCTTGCCGCAAAAAGGCGTCGTCGCTTTGCGCGCGGCGCGCGGCGATTGGCGCGAGCTATTGGGCAATAGGCCGTTCCTGCGCTTTCTGATTTTTTCCTTGCTGGCGAATATTCTCATGCAGGGGCCGATGTGGTTGTTTCCGATCTTCGTGCGCTCGCGCGGCGGCGATCTGACGACGATTCGCAATATCTGGATTCTCATGCTGATCGTCGAAATTCCTCTGGTGCTGTCGACTGGCAGCGGCCTCAAGCGCTTGGGCGCGCGCGGCATGTTGACGGTCGGCGTGACGGTGGGTGGTTTGCGCTGGCTGCTCTCGGCTGTGATCAGCGATCCAGATTGGTTTTTCTTTGTCCAAGCGCTGCACGGCATTACCGTGGTCGGATTGAACTTAGGCAGCCCGCTGTATTTGGATGTGGTCGCGCCGGAGAAGTTGCGCTCGACGGCCCAAGGCATGCTCTCGATGGTCGGCGGCGGTTTGGCGGGAATACTCTCGAATTTGACCGCCGGCTGGCTGGTCGAGCACAAGGGCGCGGATCGGCTCTATCTGATCTGCGGCATCGGCTCCTTGCTGTTGGGACTGGCGGCGACTTGGATTCTGCCATCGGTAAAACGGCCGACCGATGGGTTGCCGGCGGAAGTCGCGGTGAGCGATACATTCGCTTGATATCGCGCATGCACCTGGAATATACGGTAGCCAGGTTCGCACTGCTGTAATTCCACGGAGGTCGTATGACGCATTGGCTTCGGGTGTTGTTCTTACCGTTGGCGTTTTGCTGGCTTGACTCGCATCTTGCATGGTAGGCGGCGGCGCCCGCTTCGACCGATCAACTTTACGCGACGCTGGCCAAGTTGCCGGCGGAGCAGCGCGCCAAACAGTTGGAAGAAGGCGCGCGCAAAGAGGGCGCGCTCAACTTCGTCCACACCTGGCGCGGCAAGAACGCGCGCGATCACGTCAAGCTATTCGAGAAGCGCTACGCGTTCCTCAAAGTCGAGATGGGCGATCTCGGTTCGCAAGACGCCGCGGAGCGTTTCATCGCTGAGGAAACCGCCGGGCGCCATCTCACCGACATTCTCACTTTGGGCGTGCCCGACTTGGCGATCATCCTCAAACAAAATCTGCTGGCAAAATATATCACGCCGGCGACGAAAAAGATTTTAAAACCCTATCAAGGCTTTCTCGACCCGGACAATCATTGGATCCCGTGGTACTGGGCTGAGCATGGGATTTCCTACAACACCAATCTGGTCAAACCGGACAAGGCGCCCAAGGCGTGGTTCGATCTCTGTAAGCCTGAGTTCAAAGGCCAGGTTTCTTTCGATCCGTCGGAGACGCGTTTCTTGGCCGGTATGTACGTCATGTTGGGTGAAGCGAAGGCCAAAGAGTGGCTCAAGTGCATGGGACAGAATCAGCCGATTGTGCAAACTGGCCACACCCAGCGTATGGAGCTGATGCTCACCGGCGATCACGCGGTGCAAGGGGATAATTATTTTTACACCGGCGTGGAGCAAAAGCAGAAAGATCCTAAGGCGCCCTTCGCGATGGTTTACAGCGCGCCGGTGCTGGCCTTCGCCGGCGCCATGGTGATCAACAAAAATACTCAGCATCCCTATGCCTCGGCGTTGTTCGTCGACTGGACCCTCGGCGAAGACAGCCAGGGTATGATCAACAGCATCCTGCGCGGCCCGTTGACGACCAAGCATCCCTATCTGCCGGACAACATCAAGCTGGTGACGTACAACGTCGTCAGCGAGGATGTCACGAAGCGCTTGCATGAAGCTTGGGGTCAATACATCGGCCGGGCGAAGTAAGAGCGGCGTTGCGCCGATGTTTAATAGCTCGCGTTCTAGCGGCGCCGCCAACCGTTCGCCGGTTTCCAGCGGTGGCCGGTTGGTGTTGGTCGGGCTGATCGCGATTCTTCTTTATCAAGTTCTGCTGCCTTTGGTCCTGATCGTTTGGACCAGTTTTAAGACCTTACGTCCCGGCGAGGCGGGCTTTTTGGATTTCAGCTTCACCTTGGCGAATTATTCTCGCGCCTACGGTGTCAGCGAGTTCTGGCAGGCGAGCGTCAATACGATTTATTTCGCATTGGTGTCCACCGGTGCATCGTTCGCACTCGGAATCTTTCTCGCCTGGGCGGTGGAGCGCACTAACACGCCGCTCGGGCGCGTGATCGGCATCATCACGCTCAGCCGCATCATCATTCCCGGCGTGATCATTACGATCTCGTGGATTCTGCTCGCCGCGCCCAACATCGGCGTGGTCAATTATTTGATCGAGCAAGTCACCGGCGTCAGCCGCGTGCTCAATATTTATTCTTTCTGGGGCATGGTGTGGGTACAAAGTTTAGAGATGACGCCGCTGGCCTATTTGCTCATGTCCGCGGCATTGCAGTCCATCGATCCGCGCCTGGAAGAAGCCTCGGCCATCGCCGGCGCGGGCACGTGGCCGACGCTGCGGCGGATCTCGTTGCCGCTGGTGTTGCCGGCCGGTGCGGCGGCGGCGTTGCTGCTGTTCATTCAAACCGTCGAGAGCTTCGAAGTGCCGCTTCTGCTCGGCGGCCGCGCGCGCTTCGCGGTTTATACGACGGAAGTTTATTTCAATACTTCGCGCATGCCGACGGACTGGGGTTTGGCGAGCACTTACTCGATGGTGCTATTGGTGTTGTCGATGGCGCTGCTGTTTGTTTACTTTCGTTTGGTCCGCCACGGCGAGCGCTATCAGACCATCACCGGCAAAGATTTTCGGCCCCGCCGCATCGATCTCGGCGGCTGGAAATATCTTAGCTGCGCGGTGAGCTTGCTGTTGGTCTTTCTCATCACCGGCCTGCCTTTTCTCGTCATGCTCTACGCGTCGTTCTTGCCGCGCTTCCAAGTGCCCACTCAAGAAACGCTGCAAGCGCTGACGACGGTCAACTACAAAAGTCTGTTCGACGACGGCGGCTACGCGATCACGCCGATCGTCAATAGTACGCTGCTCGGCATCGGCACGGCTTCGGTGGTGTTGCTGTTGGTCTCCGCCATCAGTTACTTCGTGCACAAGACGCGAGTGCGCGGGCGCAAGCTCCTCGACTTTCTCGGCTTCGCGCCGATCGCGTTGCCGAGCGTGGTGCTCGGCTCGGCGTTTCTCTGGCTTTATTTGATCGTGCCGCTGCCGGTGATCGGCTCGCTGACCGTCATCGGCCTGGCTTACTTGACGCGATACTTGCCCTACGCTTTGCGTTTCGTGTCGAGCGCCATCGTGCAAATCCACACCGAGCTCGAAGAAGCCGCAGCGGTGGCCGGCGGCACTTGGTGGAGCAATCTCTATCGCATTTATCTGCCGCTGCTTCGTCCCGGACTGATGGCGGGCTGGTTTTGGGTGATGGTGCACGCCTATCGCGAGCTGACGATCTCGCTGATGCTGGCTCGGGCGAGAAATCGCACGGCGTCGGTGATCATCTTCTATCTGTGGACCAGCGGCTCATTCCCGCAGCTGAGCGCCTTCGGCGTGCTGATTTTTCTCATGCTGATCGTGTTGGTGACGATCTCGCAATCGCTCAGCAAACGTTTCGGCGTGCGCGAGCAGTGGTGAAGGCGCTGCCAGAAGAAAAAGAGATCGGAATATTTCTCGCAAAGGTGCAAAGACGCCAAGTTCGGAAAAGAATTTATTTCTTAAAAACTTTGCGCCTTTGCGGGAGGAATATCCGAATCCGAAAGTCTTCGACTTCTGCAAAATTTGCGCGAGGCGCGCAAGCCCTTATTGATGGCAGTGCAAAGAACGCAAAGTAGGGGGCGGTCGCGACCGTCCCTTCCGACGATCCGCTGCAAACCATCCGATTCCCCGAGTAGCCATGTTTCATGGCGTATCGAGGGGGGAGAATCCCTCGCTACGCGCTGCGCGCTACTCGGGAAATCGGATACTGCATAAAAATCTAGGCGGGCAGACCGGTGCCTTCGGCGACGCCGAGCATGAGATTTAAATTCTGTATCGCCACACCGGCGGCGCCTTTGCCGAGATTGTCCAAGCGCGCCATCAGGATCACGTGGCCAGATTGATGCGGCAGGACGCGCAGGGAAATTCGATTGGTGTCGTTGAACTCTTGGGGATCGAAGCTTAATTCATCGGACTCGCTGGCTTCGGTAAGCGGTTCGACTGCAACGAAAACTTCTTTATCGTAGCGTGCGGCCAACACTTCCCACATCGCTTTACTCGATCCAGATTTTGGCAACGACTTGGCCGGCAGCATGATCTCGACGCGCATGCCGCAGCGAAACGGGCCGACGTTGGGAAGAAATTGCGGCTCGGTGGTCAACGCGCCGTGGCGCATGATTTCCGGAATATGCTTGTGCAGCTTGCCGATGCTGTACGGCGCCTCGTGCGGCAGATGGATTAGCTTCTTCTTCGGATCTTCCCAGCGTTCGATCATCGCGCGTCCGCCGCCGGAGTAACCAGACAGCGCGTGAATCGCCAGCGCCGTGTCGGGCGCGATCAATCCGGCATCGACGAGCGGGCGCGTGAGCAATATGGCTGCGGAAGCATAGCAACCGGGATTCGCAACTCGCTTAGCTTTCGCGATCTGTTCTCGCTGGCCAGCGATCAATTCCGGTAAACCGTAAACCCAACCGGCATTGACGCGGTGCGCCGTGCTGGCATCAAGAATCCGCACCGGCGAATCGGCAAGCCAAGCCGCGGCTTCCTTCGCTGCGTCGTCAGGAAGGCAGAGCAGCACGATGCTCGCGTCTTGCAGCGCCTTCTTCCGCGCCGCCGGGTCTTTGCGCAGCTTCTCCGGAAGCGTGACAACTTCAAGATCGTTGCGTCCGGCGAGCCAGTCGCGGATGCGTAGCGCGGTGGTTCCTGCTTGGCCGTCGATGTAGATTTTAGGTGGCATAAATTCTTCGCTGGAACTATTCGGAGTGAATATTACGACGATTCGTTGAGCTTAGCAAAACTCGTCACCGGCGCCTGCGCCGCGCGGGTCGGCACTCATGTCACAACTGCACTCAAGTTGGCATAGAGGAGTTTGTGAAACAGATGCTCGCCAGCTTCGCGCCGAACCGAGAGGCGACCCGTATTGTACACGCGAGAATTCAAACCACGTTGGACCGATTCGCAGATCGCAACGTCCTCCGACTGAATCTGTTCGCTGACGGCGATGCTGGCGAGATTCTTTTCTCGTGCCGATTGCGAAACGTCGGCGAAGTAGTAGTCGAAGATGACTTCGGTCTTGTCGACGCCGTGTGGGATGACGAGATTGGTGTCCATCACTTCGTCGTAAACATTGATCATGAAGTTCGGATATAGCCAGAAATAGTTGGCGCGCTCGCCTTGACGCACGGCGGCGTTTGGCGATTTAGTTTTCCCGCTCGCAATCGGGCTCGATTGCAGACAGAAATGTTCACCGGTTTCGATCGTGTATTGGCTGTAGTCGAGCACGCTGGCGAGGCCGCCGTGAATATGCGGCACATGGTAACCGCCGTCGAGGTAGTTGTCGACGAAAACTTTCCAGTTGCAATTCAAAGAATAACTCCGTCGCTCGAACCACTTCAGTCGTTCAAGGTGCAAAGGTTCAATACGTTCAATCAAGTCGGCGGAGAGAAATTCTTCTAGGGTTGGGCCGCCACCGTCAAGTTTCACGAACACCCAACCATGCCATTCCGCGGTTTGAACCGGAACGAGGCCGTTGGCGCTACGATCGAAGTTGGCAACTCCGGCAAACTCCGGCGTGAGAATTAGTTTGCCTTCGAGGTCGTAAGTCCAGCCGTGATACGGGCAACGTAGATTTTCGGCTTTGCCTTCGCACTTTGTCGCAACAGCCGCGGCGTGATGGCGACAGACGTTGAAGAAGCCGCGCAGGACGTTGTCGTTGCCGCGGATGACCAAGATCGGCTCACCGGCAACCTCGTGCGTGATGTATTGCCCTGCTTCACGAACTTGATCAGCGCGGCCTGCGAATTGCCAAGCGCGCGAGAAGACCGTCAGCCGTTCTAGTTCGAGGATGCCTGGGTCGGTGTACCAAGACGAACGCGGTGTTGAAGCCGTGGAGAGTTGGCGTTTTGGCTCGTAGCTTTCAATTATTTTTTTAACGTTTGTTCCCATACTTAACGCGCTCGTCGCGAACCAAGTCGGTTACCGCTCCGAACATCCCCGCTCAGGTTGCCAAGCTTACTCCGGCAGACCCGCTTTGGTGGCCGCCGGCATGTAGACCTCGCGCCACAGTTTTTTGTAGGCCTCGGGCGACGATGGGAATGGGTAAGTGCCGCCATTCGAAAGCTTGAAGTTTGGCGCGATGCGAAACAGTTCCGCCGCAGTCGCTTTTGCTTTCACCAGGTCGCCTTTCTTGGCGTAGGCGGCTGCAAGATTGTAAAGCGGGTTGGGGTTCTTCGGAGCTTCCGCGCGCGCCTTTTCGATCCACTCGATCGCCAGGTCGTCGTGGCCCAGAAAAAAGTGCCCCACGCCAAGGAAATTCATCGAAGAAAAATTCTGTGGCCCGCGCGGATCGAGGGACAAAGCTTGCTCCGCATACCCGATCGTTTTCTTCGGCTCCCCACTGATCAGACTCGCGAAGGCCAGGCCATTGTAGAAAGGTGAATAGTTGCGGTTGAGTGCAATGCCGTTCTGGAACGCGGATATCGCCTGCGACAGGTCCCTTCGGAATATGAAGTAATTGCCCAGCCCCTCATAGGTGAAGGCGTTGGCCGGGTCGAGTTCTTTGGCTTTGAGGGCAATTTTGTAACCCTCTTTGAGTTTTTCCTCAGCGACTTGCGGACCCAGCACATTGATGAATAAACGTCTTTGATACATGAGGCAGACTGCCAGGTGTGCCATTGCGTCGACGCTATTGGGATCCAGCAGCAAAAGCTCGCGAAAGAGCTTTTCCTGTTGTTGCAGGTTTTCCAAAGTCGGGGACTTGGTAGTCAGGGCCACAGCGCGCAGCAGCAGGTCGCCCGACTGCGGGTCGATTTTGCGCGCCTCACTCTCGCGGGCAGCCGCCACTACTATCTCCCGCCCGATGGAGTTGGCAATGCGCGAGGTGATCCGGTCTTGCAGGGCAAACAGGTCGGAGCGGTCGCCATCGAAGGTCTCGGCCCAGAGCTGCCCGCCGGAGGAGGTGTCGGCCAGTTGGGCGTTGATGCGGATTTTTTCACCGCTGCGCTGAACGTTGCCCTGCAAGGCATAGCGCACGCCCAGATCCTTGCCTACTTGCTGCACATTGATCTGCTTGTCTTTAAAAGTGTTCGCAGTCGTCGCGGCGATTACAAAGAGCCCCGCCGCGCGTGACAGGTCAGTGGTAATCTTGGTGGTCAGGCCGTCGGCCAGGTAAGCCTGCTCCGAGTCGCCGCTCAAATTGGCGAACGGCAGCACGACGATCGAACGGCGCTCGGTGGAGGCGACATTTCCGCCGAGCGTCCATCCATGTTGGCGCACAAACCAAGCGCCGCCGGCGACAATGAGAATCACAATAGCGGCGGCGGCGAACAATATCCCCCGGCGGCGCGGAGTTGGCGCGATCTCGACCGCCGGCTTGGCGATCTCCGGCGCCTGTGGCAGCTCTTCCTCGGCCAGCGCTGCGATGTCTTTCGCCGCTAGCCCAAACACGCCGACCGCGCGGGCGATGTTCTTCACCGTCTGCTCGCCGAGATCGGCGAAGGATAACGAGAGCTTGTCGCGAATTTGGTCGTTCGCCATGCGGGAGATGCACAGCCCGCCCGGCTCGCACAAGGTCTCAAGCCGCGCCGCGATGTTGACGCCGTCGCCGAAGATGTCGTCCCCGTCGATGATGATGTCGCCGACATTGATGCCGATGCGAAAGATGACGCGCTTGTCCTCGGCCTCCTCGGCATTGCGGCTCAACATGCCGCGCTGCACGGCGACGGCGCAGGCCACCGCGTCGACCACGCTAGCGAATTCGACGAGCAGGCCGTCGCCGGTGGTCTTGACGATGCGGCCATGATGGCCGGCGATGGCCGGATCGACCAGCTCGCGACGATGGGCTTTGAGTTTATTCAACGTGCCGACTTCGTCTGTGCCCATGAGACGGCTATAGCTGACGACATCAGCCGCCATGATCGCTGCGAGCCGGCGCTCGACGGTTCTGTTTGCCACAAATAATCCTCTGATTCGGGCGATGGTGTCAGGGTTAACAGTTAATAAAGAAGAAGAAAATAATTGATAAAAATATCGGCGGCGGAGTATTTCTTTGAGTAAACCGTCAATGAGTCTATTTCGCTCCCGCTGAGTTTCCCATATCACGCCTGGCTTGTTCCGCAAAAGCCCAGTTGCGGACTTTGTCGAGCGGGACGGGGTCTTTGCTTTTCAGTTCCAGCATCGACTGATCCACTAGGGATTGCACCGCGGCGTCAGACACAACTCCGCCGTCGGACCAACTGCGCTTGCCGAGATCGTAGCTTCGCGCGGCGACTTCGCGGTCGAGCTTTAGCCAGTGCATTAGTATCTGCGTGGTCTCCTCGCGGTTGGCGCCGGCGAAGGCCATGGCGCGGAAGACGGCTCTGATTACGCCATGGACTTGTTTGGGATTTTTCTGAATCGTCTCGTCGCGGACGGCGAGACCGGCGAGCGGTAGCTCTAAGCGTTCGCCGAACCAAAGCAAGTCTTTGTAGCCGACTTTTTCCGCTTGCAGGTTGTAAGGCAGAGTTAAAATCGTCGCGTCGACGCTGCCGGAAAGCAATGAAGCGTAGCGCGCTGCGGCGCCGCCCATTTGCAATCGAATAATATCCCGATCGGGGTCCAAGCCATCTTGTTTGGCGACCGTGCGCAGCGCGAGATCGGCGGCGGCGCCGTAGCTGCCGATGGCGATGCGTTTGCCTTTGAGATCTCTGATCGAGTTTACTTCTCGTTTGACGGTGAGAAAATAATCGGGGCGGCCCAACAACACCGCGATCGTTTTGACCGGCAAGCCGGCGGTGGCGGCCTTGATCGCCGAAGTGCTCGGTGTCGCGTAGTCAACGTTGCGAGTGAGCAGCGCGTTGACCGCGATGTTAGTGCGCATCGTAATCGTCAATACGTCAAAGCCTTCGTCGCGGAAAAATCCTTTGCGCGCGGCGATCTCGATGGGCAGGGTACTAAGGCCGGCACCGGTGGAGGCGATCTTAATTTCTTCGGCGGCGAGGAAATGGGGCGTCGAGACAAAAAGAAAACACAGTAGCACGCAGACACGCGATGACAGCCGCATTTTATTCCGTCACCTTTGCGCCTTGGCGCTCCTTCGACGTTGCTCAGGACATGCTTTGCGGGAGATATTCCGAACTTATTCTTTCGCGGTCACGTGAGCGCCGCCGAACGCCTCGGAGCGGTTGCCGACGAGCACCAGCGGTTCGGTGCCGACGTTGGTGATCTGGTAGTAATCCTTGGCGCCGAAAAAAACGATCTCGTTTTTCTCAATCACGCGCTCTTCACCTTTGATCCCTTTAACGGATGCTTTGCCTTGGAGCACGAGAAAAGTTTCCGGCGACATATGAAAATGCATGTCGGTGTGGTCGCCGGGGCGGAAATAAAGCATCCACGAACGAAATGTTTCTGAACCGAAGAGTGGCACGAAGCGCTTATCTTCGTCTTTCGCCATTCGCATGGTGTCGTTGATATTCGCGAATTCCATACAACCTCCGATACGTGCCGCTCTTGAAACGCCGGTGTCCTGTGACTTTGGCGCGCGCTTCGGTCGCTTAATCCGTCAGATCCAGCAGCACGCCGTCGGGATCGGCCAGGCTTTGCTTGCAGAGCTTGCAGCCTTCGAGATTTTTCTGGCGCGTTTCGCCTTCGCGGCCGATGGCGATTTTTCTCGGCGCGGAAGCGGGCGCGGAGGCGGCGAGGGCGTCGAGGTCTTTTTTAGTTTGCGCCAGATCGTCGACCTTGAAACCGAAGTGATCCAGGCCCGCCATGTGACCGCGGTATTTGATCATGTCCCAGGGACGGATCGCCAGGTTTACTTTTCCGTCGCTAAGATAGTAGCTGTCGTCGCCGGACATTCCCTCGACGGGTTGGAGATCGAAAACTTTCTGGTAGAACTCGGCGATATACGCCGGGCGGCCGCTACGGATGCAGACGTGATTGATCCAGCGCGGTTGTTCCCAGCCGAATTCGACGTAGCCTTCGCGCACGTTGGCCATGCCTTTTTGCGAAAGATCGTATTGGTTGCCGTCCGGGTCATGGGCGCGCAAGCCGGCAAACGGCACATGACTTGGGCTCTCGGCAATGTAGACATCGGGGTAGGACGCTTTGAGGCGATCGCGAACCAGCTGGACATTTTCGACGGCAAAGCCGAAATGATCCAGGCCCGATCGCGAACCGGGTTGGCGCTGCAAGAGCGCGAGGCCGATGACACCGTCGCTCAAATGGCCGCGATCCTTGTTGTAGTCGCCTTTCTCGTCGGTCATGCCGTTGGTGATTTTCTTCATGCCGAAAATCGTTTGATAGAACTTCGCTTCACGATCCCAATTTTCGGTCAACACGGCGATATGTCGAATGCTGGTAAACATGGTCGTTGCCCTCCTATTGAACTGATTCATCTCAAAGTTGGATCGTGCTGTCAAATGCGTTTAGATGGTCTGCGACCTTGATTCTGAAATAGCGGAAGGATAGAAACGAAACGATCTTAGGAACACCGATGACGATTCGCTCTTTCGAATTGCTCCAACCCCACTCGCTAGCAGAAGCCGTCGAGCTTCTGCAAAAGCATGGCGACGACGCGCGCGCCATCGGCGGCGGCACGACGCTGGTGATTTTGATGAAGCAGCGCGCGCTCTACTATCCTTATTTGGTCGATTTGCAATCGGTGCCCGGTCTGAACGAAATCAAAATCGCGAGCGACGGCGTGCGCATCGGCGCTTTGACGACGCATCGAATGATCGAGCTGTCGCCGCTGATACGCCAATCGTTCCCGGCGGTGGCCGAAGCTTTCAGCCACATCGGCAATGTTCGAGTTCGCCAGACAGCGTCCATCGGAGGTAATCTCGCGCACGCCGATTACCGGCTCGATCCGCCGCCGCCGCTGCTTGCGCTCGGCGCCGAGATTACTGCTGTCGGTCCCAGCGGCGCGCGCATGATCCCACTGAAAAACTTTTTTCGCGGCCTGTACGAAACCGTTCTCGATCCGGGAGAGATTCTTACCGAAGTGAAAATTCCTGCTATGCCGGCCAACAGTAAAGCGGTTTATCTGCGCTACAGCACGCTGTCGGCCAACGACTGGCCTTGCGTGAATGTCGCGGCGTTTTTGCGCAAAGCAAATGGCCGCTGCCAAGAACTGCGCGTCGCGCTGGGCGGCGTGGCGGCGACGCCGTTGCTAATTTCAGGTTTGGAATTTGCCTACGACCAAAAACTCGATGACGCGGTGATCGAAAAAATTCTCGCCGCGGTCGACGAGCAAATTGCGCCGTCGTCCGACTTGCGCGGCTCCGAATGGTATAAGCGCAAGATGGCGCGGCTGTTTACCAAGAAAGCAATTGCGCAGTTGAACGGATAAACCCATGGCCAACTTTTCAGTTGTCGGACAATCGGTGTTTCGCAAAGACGCGCACCAGAAGGTGACCGGGCAAGTGTTGCACGTCGGTAATATCGAGATGCCCGGCATGCTCCACGTCGCCGTGTTGCGCAGTCCTTACGCTCACGCGCGGATCACGCGCATTGAAAAATCCCGCGCTGAAAAAGTTCCCGGCGTCGCCGTGGTTCTCACCGGCGCTGAAGTGGCGAAGATGCCGGGCGTCGATCCGCATTTCGGTCCGGCGTTTCGCGATCAACCGATTCTTTGCGTCGAAAAAGTTTGTTACATCGGCGATCCCGTGGTCGCGGTGGCGGCCGTCGATCGGCGCACGGCGGAAGATGCGCTGCAACTGGTCGAAGTCGACTATGAGCCGCTGCCGACGGTGCTCGATGTGCTCGACGCGGCGAAACCCGATTCGCCGTTAGTTCATGAAACTCATCGCCCGGCCAAGGCGTTCGCAGATCTCGCGCATGTGAAGGCTGGGCAGAAGTCGAATATTTGTTACCAGTTCAAACTACGCTCGGGTGATGTCGACAAGGCCTTTGCCGAAGCGGACCGCGTTTTCGAAGATACTTTCAGCTCGCCGCCGGCGCAGCATATGCCGATGGAACCGCATGTGACGCTGGTTTATTTAGACGAGGGGCAGCGCATCAACATTTGGACCGCGAGTCAGACGCCGTCATACGTGCGCACGGAAATTTCCAACACCTTCGGTATTCCGATGAATCGGATTCGCGTGCGTATTCCTTACTTGGGCGGCGGTTACGGCGCCAAGCTTTACGCCAAGCTGGAACCGCTGGTGACTGCCTTGGCACTGATTACCAGAAAGCCGGTGCAGTACGCGCTCACGCGCGAAGAAGAATTTCTCACCATCACCAAACATAAGGTCATCGCCAAGATCAAAACTTCGATTAAGAACGGCGAGATCACCGGGCGCAAGTGCGAGGTCTATTGGGACACGGGCGCCTACGCCGAGATCGGCCCTCGCATCGTGCACAAGTCCGGCTACACCTCCGCTGGGCCTTATCGTATTCCCAACGTCTGGATCGATTCCTACTGCATTTACACCAATCGCGTTCCTGCCGGCGCGTTCCGTGGTTTCGGCGTACCGCAGGTGATCTGGGCCTACGATTCGCAAACCGATATGATCGCCCGCGCCCTCGGCGCCGATCCGCTCGAGTTTCGCATGCGCTACGCGCTTAACGAAGGCGAAGCGTTCGCCACCGGTACGCCGGTGAAATCCTTCGGCGTCAAGCAAGCGCTGCAAGAAGCGGCCGACGCGGTCGGAATTTCCCAACCGAGCGTCAGTCCATCCAAGACCAAGCTGCGCGGCAAGGGCATCGCCTGCGGCGTCAAAGCGGTGCTGACGCCGTCGATCTCCGGCGCCATCGTCATGATGAACGCCGACGGCAGCGTCAACGTGCTCAGCAGTACCGTCGAGATGGGGCAGGGTTCGGAGACGATGATGGGGCAGATCGTCGCCGAAGAGCTGGGCGTGTCCTTCGACCAAGTTCACATCGTCCAACCCGACACCGACATCACGCCCTACGACACCATCACCGCCGGCAGTCGGTCGACCTATCACATGGGCAACGCCGTGCGTATGGCCGCCGGTAAAGTGAAAGCGGTGCTCTGCGAAGCGGTGGGCAAGAAGTTGGAAGTCGATCCGGAAGATCTAGTCATGCAAAACAATCGCGTTCACGTGCTTGGCAACGAAGAGCGCGGCATGTCGATCGGCGATGCGTTTTTAGTGAAATTCGGCAGCGCCGGCACGACGATCACCGGCGAAGCGATTTGCCAACCGGAAGCGGCGCCGATGGACCCGGAGACCGGACAGTCGGAAAAATGCACCGAGTTCTGGTTTCCGTCGGCGACTTCCGTCGAAGTCGAAGTTGACACTGAGACCGGAAAAATTCGCCTGTTGCAGTTCTACAGTGTCGGCGACACCGGCACGGCGATCAATCCGCGCCACTGCGAGCAGCAACTGCTCGGCTCGGCGATTACCCATTTAGGTTTGACGCTGTTCGAAGAGATGATTTTCGACGAAGGCCAGCTGGTGAATGGCTCGCTGCTCGACTACCAGATTGCGTCCTTTAAAGATTTACCTGACTCGTTCCGTCCGATCATCGTGCAGGTGCCGCATGAGACCGGACCCTTCGGCGCCAAAGGCGTCGGTGAGACCGGCACGCTGACGGTTTCGGCGGCCATCGCCAACGCGATCGACGACGCCACCGGCGTGCGCATTCGCGACTTGCCTATCACGCCGGAGCGGGTGCTAAGAGCGTTGGCGGAAAAGTTTCAGTGAGCCGCCGCCAACACGGAGAAGAAATTTCACCACAGAGAACCTAGCGCGGCGAAGCCGCAACCGAATTTCGGAACAACTCTCGCAAAGGCGCTAAGGCGCAAAGGTTTTAAGAAATAAATTCTTTTCCGAACTTGGCGCCTTGGCGCCTTGGCGAGAGGAATGTCCGAGTCCGAAATGTTTTGTCTGTCGGAAAATTTGCGCGTGACAAGCAAATTTTGAGATATAGTAGTACAGAGTAGAAGATTCGGAGTCGGAGGATTGGCTGCAAAGAACGCAAAGTTCACAAAGCAGGGATTCGGATATCTAACCGCAAAAGGCGCAGAAAGCGCAAAATACGATTCCGAGAACGTCCCGATGTAGGGGCGACCGGCGGTCGCCCTTTTCGGTTGCGCGATAATAATTTATGAAGCGTGAAATCACACTGACGATCAACCGGCGAGTTGAGAGTTTCACCATTGACGACGCCGACACTTTGTTGGACCTGTTGCGCGAGCGCTTTAAGTTGTGGAGCGTGCGCGAAGGCTGCGGGGTCGGCGCCTGCGGCACCTGCACCGTATTGCTCGACGGCAAGCCGGTGAGTTCGTGTTTTTTACTCGCGGCACGGGCTGCCGGACATGAGATCCTCACTCTCGAAGGCTTGAGCGACGGCGAAACGCTCCATCCGATTCAGCAAGCCTGGGTCGAAGAGCGCGCCCTGCAATGCGCCTATTGTACGCCGGGCTTCGTGCTCTCGGTCAAAGCGCTGCTTGAAGAGAACGCCGATCCCACCGACGATGAGATTCGCGAGTATCTCGCCGGCAATCTTTGCCGCTGTGCCGGCTACGCCGATATTCTGCGCGCGGTGCGCTCGGCGCAAAAAAAACTGCGCGCGTAATTACGCCCGCGGCGAATCATATTTCCTAACTTTTCCATTTCCGTGCCGCATTCTTCCTTCTCGTTCCATACTCCTTGGTTAGCCCGCGGATGACAAATGTGTTTCGCGTCGGCGTAAATTGGCCGGCAGCGCAGACGCAACTGCCAAAACTCACATCCCATGGGTGGTCAAGTCGTGCAAGGTTGTGCGCAATTCCAATTGACGGCAGCGCTGCCGCGCGCCACTGCGCTCGTGGCATATTAAATGCACATCAATACTTTTAGAAATCTCGAACCAGTCACCCTGAGAGTTGCCTATGAATGCTACACAAGAATTGACACTTTCCTCTGCCGGTTGGAGCGGCTGGAGTTTGGATCGGCTCTTCGACACCGCCGGCAAGAATATGGTGATCCGGCTGCGTTGGCCGTTGGTGATTCTCTCTTCTTATTTGCTCTATTACGCTGAGAGTCCGTGGCTGTCGGCGCTGCAGTTGCAAGCGCTATTGAGTCTCTATTTGCTCAGCCACGCGGCGCTTTATTTTGTCCCCGACGGACGCTTCGCTTCGCCATTTTTTTGCGCACCGTTGTTGCTCTTCGATACGCTCGTCTTGCTGGTAGTGCTCGAAATCGGCGGCGCCGCGGCGCCGGATTTTGTCGCCACTTGTTTGTTGACGCTGGTGCTGAGTTGCATTTGCCAAGATACGCGCGGCTTACTACTGGTCACCTTCACGGCACCGTTGGTCTATGCTTTTATCGCTTTCAATACCACGGCGCATTTCGATTCGACGATTTACTTGCGTTTGCCTTTTCCCTTTGCCATCGCGCTTTTTTACGGTTACTTCGGCCAAGTCGAGCGGCTCCGCAGCCACGCCTTGACCGAGCAAATACTGGCCCAACGCCAAGAGCGTGCTAATGCCGAGATCGGCCAGCAGCGCCAACGGCTGGAGCTACTCCATGAGGTCAATCAAACGCTCAGTTCGGCCCTTAACGTCGGCGCGATTGTCGAGCTATTTCTCGAACGCGCGTTGGCGCATCTGCCTTACACGGCGGCGCTGATCCGGCTCAAGAATGGCGAATCCGGCGAACTGGAAACGGTGGCGGCGGCCGGCGAGCGTAGCGAACGGCTGCGTCAGTCGAAGGAAACACTCAAATACGTCGACCGCGTCGCCGCCGAAAAACGGCCGTTGATTCCTGGCAACGTTGGAAATGTCAGAGATGTTATCGACGGCGAGGTTGGTAAATTGTCGCGCGCCGGCCAGCTCGAACTTTTCAAAGCGCAGGGGCTGAAAAATATTCTCGCACTGCCGCTCATGGCGAGCGATGAAGCGCTCGGAGTTTTAGTTCTGGTGACGGGCGACGAACATGTCTGGAACGCGATTGAAATAGAGTTTCTCCAGACCCTGGCCGGCCACACGGCCATGGCGCTGGATCGCGCGCAGCTCTATAGCCAACGCCGTCGGCTCGCCGCGCAGTTGCGCGCGGCGCAGCGGGTGAATGACGAATTTCTAAAATCCTGTTCGACCAATCTCAAGACGCCGCTCAACGTGGTGACCGGTTACACCGATATGTTTCGCGACGGCCTGCTCGGCACCATGACGCCGATCCAAGAGCAGGCGATTGAAGCGATGGAAAGGCAGGCGAAACTCCTGCAAGGATCGATTGACGCGCTGCTGTCGGTGTCGCACTTTGCCGCGGAAGCGGTTTATGTCGAAGCCCATGACCTGAGCCTTTGGGAGCTTTTTTCCGAACTGCGCTCGGCGTACGACGGTCGGCCAGTGAAAGAGGTTAAACTGCTATGGGATTATTCCATCGATCTGCCGGCAGTGCGTTCCTACCGTGGCAAACTCAAGCAGGTGCTGACGAGCTTGCTCGACAACGCCATCGAGTTTACCGATCACGGCGCCATCTCGATCATGGTGCGTTATTTACCGGCGCAACAATGCCTTCAGGTGCGGGTCGCTGAAAACAATGCGGGAAAAGTTCAAGTGCAAGGCGAAACCGGTTTTGAGCGCTTGTGGCATGCGTCGAATGATGCCGTTGCCGATCGCGGCGGTGTCACCCTCGGTCTCTATGTGGTGAGGAAATTCACCGAGCTTCTCGGCGGTTCGATTGACGTGGATAGCATGCCGGGAGTGGGCGCGATGTTTACGCTGCGGATTCCCGCGCCGATGGCGCAATCCTCGGCGGTGCCCGAGCAGCTCGGACTCGCCGCTGAAAATAATTTTAACGCTTGAGTGGGTGTCGCTGACAATCGTCGTATTGCAGTTAGCTAACGCGGCACAGCCGAAAAGGCGCGGTTGTCGCGCCGCAAAAACATGCCGACCCAAAGATCGTAGAGATTATCCGGCCGATAGACATCGATCTCCTTACGCCCCTCGGCGGTTTCCACGACAGTGCTGACCGATAGATCCTGCCAGGAGATACCCAGCAACCGTTCGCCCCGTTGACCGATCATGTCGCCCACGGTGCGCATCAATTGCGGCAGCGAGTGGCCGTCGGCGGTGCCGCTTTGATAACGGCGATGGGCGCGCTGCTCGCGTTCGATGCGATCCAATTCCTGAACCGAATAGCGGAGTCGGTGTCCGGTTTGCGCCGTCGGCAGTGTGTAGGATTCTTCTTGGCCGAGCACTATCGGTTGGGATTTATTACGCCACAGTTTTTGTAAACGGCTCCGGCTAATGCGAAACAACGGGTTGGTGTTGTCCGCTTGATTTTCGTTCCGAACCCAGACCAGGTACGCGGTGCCAGTGCATTCTAAGTTGAACGAGGCGAGATGGAGATTCTCTAAATCTTGGCCGATGGCGCGCAAATGGCAGGCGTAATCCGATGGGTTGATGCGAATTTCAGTCGGAGCCGTTACCAACTCTGGTTCTTGCAGCGCTTGCCCCGTGCGATGAACCAGACGCAAGGAAGCGCGCCGCGCTAACCGATTGGGTCGCCCAGGGCCGCGAAGAACGGTGTGCATGGGCAGTTTGTAGTTGCAATTGAGACAGAAGTTGGTGACCGAAACCGTGCCTTTCGTCGCCTCCGGTGTGGGGGTAGCGAAGCCGACGTAGTAATCACATTTAGGACAAAGCCGGGCGCGATATTTGAGCATTGTGTTGCCTCAGATGATGGCGTTTCAATATTCGTATTCGTCGAGGATGTCAAGGGAAACGCCCCGGCATAGCCGAAGTTTCTTGCGGATAATCAGCGAGTTAACTTGATCGATTCGTTAGAAGGGCGTTATGTCCCAAGATTTCCGACTCTGGTCAATCTTGGCAGTGGCCGAACGCCACGCAAAATTGCCGCGACGCTGGTCAATTGCGTCTTCGTCTACTACGGCGAGGCTGGGAAGATCAGCGACTTGATGACCACCGGCACGGCGCCGGAGGAGGGAATCAGCGCGCCGACGTCGATGAAGTCGAAATCGCTGAGGGCGATGCCGTCGATGGAGATGATCGCGCTGTCCAACTTCAATTCTTCTTGGCAGTGCAGGCCGATGATGCCGCCGATGTCGCCGTCGTTGACCAATACTAGTGCGTGGCCTTTGGCTAAAATATCTTTGAGTCCTTCGGCGACGCCGCTGCAGAACGCTTGCAAGCGCGCGAAGGTCGCTGAGCCGTCCCAGTGAAATGCTACCGCGACCGGTTGGCGGCCGTGCAATAGATCCAAGCGGCGCAGTGCCGCGAGCAGCGCGTCGCGCACGGCGTCCTTGGTGAATTCGTCTTTGTCGAGGGGAAATTCGGGCGCCACCACGGCGATGTTGCGTACCGGCACGGCGTCTTCGGGCATGATGAAGATGGTGTTGCCGCTCACTTGCACGGTGTACTGCGACGCGCCGATGACGGTGGCGCGGATGCGCGCGTTGGGTTCCATCACGAAGAGGCCCAAGCTGGCGACGCGTTTTTGCACTTCATCGGCGATCAGCGGTCCCAAGTCGCCGAAGCTGGTCTTGGCGCGATTGTAAATAAACTCCGACACGCCGCCGGAAAACATCACGCAATCGATCTCGCCGGTGTAGCTGAGCGGCGGCAGGCGCAGCAAGCTTTTGATGTCGTCATTCACCGATTCAGGTTTCAACAGCGCGAACAGCTTGTCCATCATGCCGGAAACCATCTTGCGCAGATTTTCTTCGGGGATTTTTTCGCCCATGGTCACTGAGAAGCCGGCCCAGCCGGCGTGTTTGCGCGCGGCTTCTTCGATGCGCACCACCGCGCCGTCTTTGTCGAAGGCGAGCAGACGCGCGCCGATATCGATGGCGGAGACTTCCTGGACTTTGCCGTTGCTGCAAATGGCGAACTTGCTGGTGCCGCCGCCGATGTCGATGTTCAACACCACGCCGCCCATTTTCGCCGAGTGCGCCACGGCGCCGGAACCATGGGCCGCCATGGTCGCTTCCATGCCGTCGCCGGCGCTGACCGCGACGAACTTGCCGGCTTCTTCGGCGAACAGTTCGGCGATGGCGCGGGCGTTGCGCCGGCGCACGGCGACGCCGGTCAAGATCAACGCGCCGGTGTCGACTTGTTCGCGGCTAATTTTGGCGATCGCGTATTGGTCGTTGATGAACTTGCCCAGGGCGTCGACATCGATTCGCGTGTCGTCTACGTAGGCGGTTAAAAGGATTTGCGATTCGTTGATTACTTCGCGCTTGGTGACGCGGTAGCGCGATCCTTCGAGGGTCAATTCGAGGCGAGAAAAAACCAAATGCGATGTCGACGAGCCAATGTCGACGCCGACGCTGGTGAGCTTGAGATTTTCCTCATCTTGCATGTGGCGGTTGGCATTGGAAAACGAACCTCTAGGTGCGGTGGCCATTAGAAATCCTTTGGGGGTGTGGGCTGAAAACGTTTGGCGTCTGGAGTTCGGCGCTTAAGAACGCTAGACCCCAGACGCCAGACCCTGGACGCTGAACGGTTTCTTAGTAGGAGTTTTTGTACAGATCGGCTTCCATGCGCGACTTGGTGCCGACCTTTTCGAGGGTTTCTTCGAACTCTTTACGCAGGTACGGATCTTCTTCGTTGTACGGGATCGCCGTGCCGCCGTCTTTCATGTCGATGGCGCCGTAATCGATCGCTTTCTCACCGGGACGGCCGCGTTCGCGGCCCGGCGCGTTGGGGCCGAACCAGGCGGTTAATCTCAGCGGCTCTTTGCTCGCGCCAAAGTGCGCATGGAACCAGTTGCCGCTCATCGGCGCGGCGCTGACCATGCCAACTGGTTCGTAATCCTGCCGTCTGATTTCTTCCGTCGTGCCGTTTTCCCAGGGGTGCATTCCCAATTTTGCTGGCCAGGTGTAAGTGTAGCCTTTGCCGCTCAAGCAAATCAGAACCGCGGCCGAGCCGTGCGCGTGAGCTTTCGAATAGCGGCCGGTTTCATGCTGGCCGATCCACATGTAGAAATGCTGCCCCGCCATATGCGGTTCGATGCGTCGATAACCCGGCGAGCGGCGGTTATCCATCGGCAACTCGCAGCCCATCACGTCGGGAATAATATTGGTCTTGCGCATGGCGAGACCGCGCACTGGATCAGGGGTTACTTCCTCTTTGTATTTAAAATAGTCGTCGGTGGGATCGAAACGGTCCTTGAACTGATAGGGGCAGTTGAAGATGAAATCTTCGTTGCCGAAGTTGTTCATGATGTTCGGCGCCGTGGTGCCGGCGAGCAATAGCGCCGGGCTCGAAGTCGCGTTGACGATGCGATGGGTGGCGTTCATCGGGATCGCGAAGATCGAACCTTTTTGCCATTCGAACGTCAGCTTCTTAGGATTACCATCGACCCAGACTTCCGTGGTGCCGCGGCCGTCGACGACGAGATACTGTTCCTCGTAGAGATGCTTCTCGGGATTCAACGCGCCGGCGCCGGGAACTTCGACGACATAGCAACCCCAGAGGCCTTCGGTGCCGAGCAGCTGAATGAAGGTGCCGTTGCCGCCCATTTTTTTCCACGGCTTGCGCGGCAGATCCTGCACCCGGCGCACGCCGATGTCGCGGAAGATCGGGATGCCCTGAGATTCCATGTAATTGTCGTAGGGTGTGTTGGGCCGGAGAAATTTACCCAGTCCAGCCCTGGTCTTATTGTCCGTCGGTTCCTTAAACGTTGATTCTGCGGGATGATCCATAAAGCCTCCTCAAGAAAATAGTTTCGATTAGAATCTCAGACCTGGCGAGGGCATTGCGCGCTCAAACAAGCCCAGTGAAATGATAGGGGCAATTTATCGTCTGGCGAATTGGGAGTCAAACGAAGCTGGCAACGGCATTTCATCGATAGAGCGTGAATGACAGCGCCTGCGAGTTTTGCTAGTAGTATGGACGTGGTTGTCGAGGGTCTAAGGAACGGATTCATGGAGGATCGATGATTTCATTCGCGATTGTTCTACTCAGCGTGTTTCTCACTGGTGCTTGGGCCGCGGCGCAAACGCCGGTGCGCGTCATGTCGGGTTACAGCGCCACTTCCGGTCCCCACGCGGTGTTGTGGATCGCGCGGGATGCTGGGCTGTTCGAGAAAAACGGTTTGCGCACCGATGTCGCCTATATCCGCAGCGGTTCGACTATGGCGCAAACTTTAGTATCGGGAGAAATCCAGCTGTCGCAGATGGGCGGACCCGCGATGTTAGCCGCCGGTGTCGCCGGCATGGACGTGACGTTTGTCGCTGTGGCGCTCAATACCACGCCAATCGTGATCATGGGCAGTGTTTCGAAGATGGAAGAGCTGAAAGGCAAGACCATCGGCGTGACGCGCTACGGTTCCAACACCGACACCTCGGCGCGCTACGCGATTCGCAAGGCCGGGTTGCAGCCGGAAAAAGATGTCGGGCTGATTCAACTAGAAGACTACGGCAATATTCTCGGCGGCATGCAGTCCGGGCGGGTGACCGCCGGCGCGCTCGCCGATCCGTTTACCTTTGCGGCCAAGAAATTGGGCTTTAAAGAACTCGCCGATCTGGCGACCCTGGGTTTGGAATTTCCCTTCGTCGGCTTGGTCGCGAAAAAGTCTTACATCAAGGACAACCTGGACACCGTGCAGCGCTTTGTCCGTGCTTATACCGAGGCCATCGCGATCTACAAAAATAACCGCGAGTTGGCGATGAAGATCACCGGCAAATATACCGGCATCAAAGATGCCACGGTGCTCGCCGCGACGGTGGATTTTTACACGGCGAAACTCCTACGCGTTCCCTATCCGACCGTTGGCGGTCTCAAGTTTGTTTTGGACGAAGTCGCGCTGCGCGATCCGCGGGCGAAAAATTTTACCCCGGAGTCATTCATGGACACCCGCTTCGTCAAGCAGCTTGAGGATAGCGGGTTTATAAAATCGCTGTATCCGAAAGGGTGAGGCTCGACCCTTGGTCATTCCAAATTCCAAATTCCAGATTTCAGATTGCGAAAACCGCGGCGTCAGTTACTTCGAATTAGCTGGCTTTCGGATAGGCGCACGCTGAGGATGAACAAGATCGCGAGTGTCGATGCCATGATCGTCGGCAGTAGGTAGTTCACCGCGGGTAGGAGCGCGATCACTATTAAGCTCATTCCGAGACCAACGGGCACTTGGGGTTTGCCGATACTCAAAAAGAGCGCGCAGGGAATGATCAGTATACTCAGATCGTGAGAAAAAAGATGCGGCGACACGACCAGTAGGGCGAGTATGTTGACGATCCAGCAAGCCGCGAAATTTTTCGGTTGTCGTTGGGCACGCCAGTTCGCCCAAGCTACCAAGCCCAGAGTGATCGCCACACCCGCCCACCAAGTGTAAAGATGCCAGTTGGGTGCCAGCCAATAGGTGGTTAGGGCGCGCAGGTTGTGCATGTCGCGCCACTCGCTCCACCATTCGGCGTCGTGGGTTACCATGTATTGCGCGAGCCGAATGTAGTCTCCAGTCACGTCTTTGCCGAGGCAAAGAAAAAAACCGATGGTCAAGGCGAAGGTCACGGTGAGGCCGGCCGCCAGTCCACGCCATTTTTTCTGCACGAGCAGCGCGAAATGCGGAATCGCCAAATACTGCGGCTTGATGCTGAGCAGCGCGGCCCAAAAACCGGCGTGACTGAATTGATCTCGCTTTTGTGCGACCACGTGACGGGTTAAGAAGTAGACGACTAAGGCCGAAGTGTGCGCGTTGAATACCGCCGCTTGGGTGGCGAAATTGCAGAACGTAAACAACAACAGCCAATCTCTTTGATCCGCCGATAGCGCTAAGTTTTTTAGCAGTAAACGTATACTGCCGGCGAATAGCAAAACGTTGATCAGACTGTTGAGCAAAAATGCCGCCGGGAAAGGCATGTTTGATCCGTCGCGCCGCGGCGGTGCTCTGCGCCATGGTACTACTCGGTGGGAGAATGTGTCGGGGACGATGAGACGTTATGCAAACGCAGCGGCCTAACCTTTCAGCAACACCATGCCGAGTAGGACCGCTACGGGGCCGAGGCCGGCGTTGATCTTGAGCAGCAAAAACCAGCGGCGCCAGTGCGATAACAAGGGCTCGGGCCAATCGATCACGTTGGCGGGCACCTCGGCGGTGAGCGCGGCGATGTGCGGGCCGTATTTGAAGACTTGCAGTCCATGGTGCATGACCATGGCGCCGAAGAGAAATAATTTGACGCCGAGTAGGATCGGAAACGAATCGTTGGGCGCACTGTTTGGATTGCGCAAAATCAAATTGATCGCTCCGCTGAGCAGCAACAGCGCGATGGCGGTCCAGGAAAGTAGTTCCAGCCCGATGCGGCTTTGATTCATCGTCTTGATGGCGATTTTCACGCTGATGACTTCTTCGTCATGCACTGACGGGCCGGCGACGACGAGAAAATAAACGATGCCGCCGAGCCAAAGGGCGTTGGCGATCAGGTGCAGCAGTAGACTGAGAGGCTGCCACATACTCATGAACAAATATTTATCGCGCTGACGACCATGCTTTTCGATCTTCGCACAATTCTTCGCCAATTCAACGCGATTTTCAATGTTGTAGCAAAGTGATTATGTCAGGGGTTAACGGCAACGTAATTATGTCAGGGTGGAAGGATGACAACCCTGACAATGAAAGACGAGAAACGACTAGACGTAATTCAACGAGTATATCGCAGCGAGATCACCGTGGTTGAGGC